>JAPLGZ010000766.1 GCA_026389895.1 Chloroflexota bacterium
GGTACAGCGCTTGGCTGGAGTTGCAAGGTAAAACCCAGGCGCAACAAGGGTGCATTATTCGCAACCAGCGGCCCCACAAAGAGAAATCGACTCGCTGCAGCGGTCAGATCCAAATTCCAGAGCCAAACCCCCAATCCGCCACTAATTAAAGCCGCCAGCGGCATGGTGAGCCACTCGATCCGCCGCAAGACATAGGTGACCGCTGCAGCCAGCAACAAAACTGCGATTAACAGCACGGGCAAATTTAATAACGGGGCATCACCAGCGCTCACTGAGGTCCTCCTACGGCAAAAGGGTATTCAGTTGTGCGTTCTGGTGGCAATGTCCTGTGGGTTTGCCCATTGCTGGATGGGCGCGGGGCACCATTCACATCGTTATCTACCCAGGTGGGTATGACCACTTCACCGCTAGGAAAGGTCAAATCCGTTACGACTGGTTGTGCCTCGAGCAACGGGGCATAAGCGGTCAAAATTAGATAGCTACAAGCCAACGCCACGACAATTTGCAGGATATCGATCAGCACAAAGAGCATAGCGGACGGCAGTAAGATCTGAATTACGGCCTGGACAGGAATACACCAGAGCAAGAGGGCAATCCCTGTAAAAAAGGGCGTATCGCTGAGGCTCAATAGCACCAGGGTGCACAAGCCCAACCAGAGAAATAGCTGAACGATCTGCGGCGAAATCAGCGGCAAGGTCAGCTTTAGGTGAAAGACCTGCCAACTCGCCAACAATAAAAGGACGGTGATAGAACGCAAGAGCCAAGCGCCAGACCAGCCCATACGAAGCGTTGGGCGCACTTGCTGCGCCGAAAGCGCCAATATCAGCAGACAAAGCATCATAACGGCGATCTGGACAGCCGCCCAATCTTGCGCCACCCCATGCACATAGACGATCAAGACAGCAACGCCGATCTGCACCAAGAGCACGCTGGCCAAAGCTTGGCGCCAGTTCCAAAATAGAATAATCGAAACGGCAATCGCGCCAATGGTTAGCAAGCCCAGGCCGCTCGCGAAGAAACTCAATTTCAGTAAAAACCAGGCAAGTAAAGCTTCCATGAACCTCGATCGGCTACGCCTACTGCATGAGGAAATATCCCATGAGCAAAATGACAATTAACCACCCCATATAACCGGCGCCCTCAATCACGCGCAGGCTATTCCACCAAACTTCACTGGCGCGATTGGCCGCCCACCAGGCAAAGGAAAAGAGCCAATCCAGGCGAACGAGTCGATTGATACGACCGGGCCAATCACCCAAGATATCCAAGGCTCGGGGGCGTAGCCAAACCAGCCCGATGCCAGCCAGTAAGGGCAAAGCTAAGGTGACCCAGACCGGCAGATCGGCCACGACAATAGGTGGATTGCCCAATGTCGGGGGAATGGCGTTGTCCAGGCTGGCCAGGGTTGCGACCATACGCGGTAAAAAACCCGCAATCGCCAGTGGCAACCCAATCGCAAGGCTCGCGACAAAGAGGCGAATGACCGCGTTGAGATGGAATCTAGGCAACGCCTGATCTTCGCCGTCTTCCAACCGGCGCAGCAACGAGGCAATTTGTAACGTCTGTGCGAGCACATACATGGCAAAGAGCAAAAGGGCTAAAATAAGGGCCAATCTAGGCGGCGTCAAAAGTGATGCCAAGAGAGATTGTTCCGTAAATTCAAGGGTAAAGGGTGGATTGATCAACGCTGGCATATCGCGCACCAATAGGCGCGCCAAAGCTGGTTGGCTCAAAAAGCCTGGTGTAAAAGGCACGCCAGCCAACGTCAAAGCGCCCACGCTAACCGGAATTTGCCAACCCCACCCTTGCCAAACCTGTTCACCGACCAGCCACAAACCGCCACCAAGCGCAAAGGCTGTTGTGGGCCAAATCATTGCGCTGGGGCCATTATTATAGGCCAATGCACCTGTCAGCGCCGCCAGACCAGCCGATGTGATCAAAACCAATGTTGCGCGATCTGGTTCCTCGCTGGCGGTCCAAGCTGCAGTGGCGCTACCTAACAAAGCGAGCAACAAGACGGCTAACACGCCAAAACGTAATGAAATATACTCAGAGCCCAAGCTAAAGGTCCAACCTAACAACCAAAGCCCCGAGAGACAGGGCACCAGATGTTCAAGCAATCGTTCCGAAATCGAAAGCCGCTCTTGTTGATTGGAGAGTAACCACAGATGAAATGGATAGATGCCAGCCCGAATAGCCGCGGCAATCGCCATCAAATAGATGGTCTCATAGGGCAACTTACCATCAATAAAGGCCTGGCCGGGGCCCGTCGGCCCAGCGGGTAGCAGACCAATTAACAATAACATGGCCCCCACCAAGCTAAAGCCGCGGGCATAATTATCCTCAAGTACGCGGCCAATCGAAGAATTGGCGAGGACCAAGGCGGGCGGCGTTACATCAGGACGTGTGGCGTTACGCACCAAGGCAAAGATATCTACGATCACCCAGGTCAAGATAGCCGTCAGTAAATTACCACTCCCGACAAAGAGCAGCGAGGCGGCAATAATGGCCAGATTATTGGCCAGCGCGCCATCAATTCGGCGCCCCTGGCTGATCTCCTCATTGTTTAAGGCCAGTAAAATTCCCAATCCACCCAACAGGAGAATCAAACCGGAGATATACCAATTCCACCCATCGCCCACCCAATACAAATTAGCCCAATATAGATTCGTGCCACTCTGAAGCAGTGGTTGCCAGGGATAACTGTAGACCGGCACTTGGGCTTGGGCGCGTAGGCTCAGGAAAAGCAACAGGGCAATGCCCACAAAAAAGAGCGCTAATCCAGTGAGCCAATCAGGCCGGCGCACCCAACGACCACAGATCACCTGCACTATTGCCCCTAGCAATAGCACAAACGCAGGACCGATGGGTGATTGAAGGAGTTCAAGAATTGTATACACGATTGCCAGATTTTAGCACAGCCTGAAGGCGAGGACAAAAGCCATACGCTTACACATTGCTTAGGTAAGCACGGGTCGTTTCATAAAGCGAACAGACGAGTGTTATCATTCCGTTCTATGGCACGACCTACGCTTTATTAGCGATAACCGCGAATGCCGATCAAACAACGTGGTGTAATTGTGGCCCCGCGGTAGGCAAAACGTCATCAAAATATCTACGCCAGCGACAAGACGGCTCACCCTAGGGCCGCCATCAATGTCATGCAAACTTGAAAACCATTTGCTTGCGGAGATAAAAATACGGTCGCCGGCAGGTTCATCTCCGCAGCCACCTGTTGCATCCAGGTTGCGTCCGCAGGTTGCGTTAACAAACAGACCGCGGCTGGATTGCCAGCAAACGCTTGATCCGCAAAAGCATCAATATGAAAGA
>JAPLGZ010000527.1 GCA_026389895.1 Chloroflexota bacterium
CGTTGGCGTACATAGAAGGCGGTGAAAACACCCGCCAATAGCGCACCCACAATCACAACAATGCTTTCGAGGCCGCTGCTTACCTGTAATTGTTCGGCAACGCTATCGGCTATGGTCACGAGTAGCAGGTTGGCGGCCAAGGCAAATAAGATGCCGGTCCATAAGATTGGTGGCTTTTCAACGGGTCGTTGTGTTCGGTTCGTCAAGCGTTTATCTCCCTCGCTTACGTCTTTAAATTGGCGCCAATGATGGGCATTAACAAAATAAATGGGTGACGGGTCCGTCAACCTGCTGTGGGCGCCCCCTGGGCAAGGTTTCCCGTAGCAGGCGGCGGTTTTAACCGCTGCGGCATGCCCGCCAATGGCCGAAATAAATAGTTATTCACCAATTAATTGGTCCCAATCTGGCTCGGTGTACGTTTCACGTTTCCAACGGTAGCCAGGTTCGGCAATCAGGCCAGGTTGTTTGGCCTCTAACAACAGGCGGAGCGCCGCAAAGATCATGGTGCGTTGCTGCGCGGGCTGTTGGCGTTCCCCGAGCGGATGGCCGAGTGGCCAGCGGACAAAAATGGCGCGCGGCACCCCAACCGCTTCGGTCAAAGCCTTGGCCAGTGAAATTGTCACCGTTGGCACGCCTGCGGCTTCGATACTGCGTGCGATCAGCCCCACGGACCGATTGCACTGGCCTCAAGCGGGTGTGAGAAAGGCGAAATCGACCTGGTCGGCGCGCAATTTGGCCGCGACCTCAGGGGCCGTTTGTTGGTTCAGCACGTTGATTAAAGCCTGATCAATGTGGCCCATAAACCCAAAATGGCGGGGAGCCAGACTGCCAATGACCTGTTTTTCTACCAAATCGCGAAAATGTAACAACGGAAAGACCACGTTTAAATCAACATCGGCATCGGTGTGATCATAATATTTGTGCGTGATCGTGATCTGGTCGAGCGCCACATCGGTTGGAATTTCGCGATAGGTTGGGTCTCCATCTGGATTTTCCATATTATAGGGCGTTTGGTTGTGCAAATGAACGCCAGCCGTAGTCAACAGCGCCACACGACATTGGGCCAATGGTTTACGCAGCCGGGCAAATGGAATGCCATCCACCAATGCAACCAACTGATTCGTCTGCTGTGCCGTTCGTTTTGCCCACAGTTGGGCTACCGCTGGCACCGCGAAAAATTGTTGCGAAAGGCGCTCCCATAAAGTTAGCTTTTTAGTCATTATTCCTCTCCATTTTGGCGTTGCGGAGAACGCACGCTTGCTACTCGCTTGTTGCTATCTTAGCATAGGGCGGCGCATTTCTGCTATTGCGCCAGGGTTGACGGATGGCTGATTAAATTTTACAATAAATCTTCATCGCCGGCGCGTAAGGATAATCCTGGATGGGTCAGATTTCGCCTTACGCTCTTTGTCCCTCCGCACCTGGCTGTTATTTTTGTTCTTGGAGCAATCGCCATGTTTAATCCTAAAATTTACGAAAATTCACGCACGGATGGCATTGGCGTGTTAGAAATTGTGGGCGGCGATGCCAAAGCCCCGGCCCAATTTGTCCCGTTGCAACGTTCAGAGCTCTCGGGCACCATCGCCGGTCCGCTGGCTGATCTTCGTTTGCGCCAAGTCTTTGGCTATCGGCGCGCCGAGTGTGACCGAGTTTTAGAAGCCGTCTACCGGTTTCCTTTGCCGGGCGATGCTGCCGTCACCGGTGTGATTGTTCGTTTTGGCGACGTGGAAATTGTGGCCGAACTAAAGGCGCGCACCGCCGCCGAAAAAGAGTACGTTGAGGCCAAGAAAGCGAATCGCCAAGCCGCCCTGGCCACGCGTGAATCGCCAGACGTATTCACTTTGCAAATTAGCGGTTTACAGCCAGATCAAGCCGTGGTGGTCGAGACAGCCTTTATCCAACTCGCCCGTGCTGAAGGCGCAGGGTGGGCCGCTCGCATTCCCCTGACCACGCCCCCGCGTTATGTGCGAGCCGATGAAGTCAATTCACGCCACGCGCAGGGTCAACCATTGGCCCTCTTGCGTGATCCGGGCCATCGCTTTGCCTTGGACGTGACCGTGCACGGTGTCGAAAAGGTAACGAGCCCAACGCACACCCTGGCCGTGACTGCGGATGCCGACCAGATGCGGGTCCGTTTACAAGCGGGCGAAGTGATCCCCGACCGCGATTTTGTCTTGACCTGGACGCCCATCCAGGCGGCAACGCAACCGGTGCTCAAAGTCTTTTGCCATGCCGACCCGTCGGCTGATCAGCTCTATTTCTTGGCCCAGGTTGCACCACCCAGTGG
The DNA here is from genome assembly GCA_026389895.1 of Chloroflexota bacterium. Taxonomy (GTDB): domain Bacteria; phylum Chloroflexota; class Anaerolineae; order Caldilineales; family Caldilineaceae; genus JAPLGZ01. Next base: position 2,288 of record JAPLGZ010000527.1, read on the forward strand.
ATCGCCTGACGGGACAGGCGTGCCGCGCGAAGTGATCTTGTTGGTCGATCATTCGGGTTCTATGACCGGTCCTAAATGGGCGGCGGCTGATTGGGCGGTTGAGCGTTTTCTTTCTGATTTAAGCGAACGGGATAGTTTTGCGCTCGGGCTTTTTCATAATACAACCCAATGGTTGGCGGAACGCACCCAACCGGCGACCGCGGATGCCGTGACCCAAGCCGTGCAATGGCTCAAGCAACATACCGACAGCGGCGGCACCGAGCTTGGGGTTGCACTGGAACAGGCGTTGGCCTTGCCCAGGACGTCCGGTGAATTGGCCCGCCATCTGCTCATTATCACCGACGCGGCCGTTAGTGATGCGGGGCGCATTTTGCGTTTGGCCGATCAAGAAGCCACGCAAACCGAGCGCCGCCGCATTAGTGTGTTGTGCATTGATGCGGCGCCGAATGCTTTTCTTGCCCAGGCATTGGCCGAACGAGGGGGCGGCATGGCGCGTTTTCTCACCAGCGAACCGGCGCAAGAAGACATTACCACGGCGCTGGACGAAGTGTTGGCTGATTGGGCCGAACCCGTGTTGGCAGGGCTTCGGTTGCGCATCAATCGACCACTGGTGGAGACGAGTGGCCGTGCCCCGTTGGCCGTGGCCAAGGCAGAGAACAGTTTGATCGACCTCGGCGATCTACCCACGGGCCGGGCGCTTTGGGTTGTGGGCCGCACCGGGCGCGGCACCTACGCAGAATTGACCTTTCGTTTGCAAACAGCGAATGGTGTTGGCATCGCTGCAACGGCGGTGGCTCCGACCGAAGTCTCTACGCTGCCTGCCTTAAAAGCGCTCTTTGGCGCACGCCGGATCACGGGCTTGGAATACCTGATCAATGCCGGTTATAGTGGGCAAGCCTTGGTCGATCAGCTAACCCGACTTGGCTACGATCCTACAATTGCGCTGGCTGGGCAGACAACGCAATCCGACAAAGTGTATGCAGAAAATGTCCAAGCCGACGCCACCGCAGCGTTGCGGGCTTTGCTCATCCAAGAGGCCCTAAACTATCAGCTAGCCTCGTCGGAGACCAGCTTTGTGGCGGTGCGCAAAGAAGCAGGCCAACAAGTGACCGGCCGAGTAATCGTGGCCAACGCCTTGCCAGCCGGCTGGTCCGGCGACTTTGCTACCCATAGCGGCCCTAGGACGGCCTCGCGAGCGCTTGCCCCGCAAAGCCTGCCAATGCCGGCCAGTCTGCCCAGCGTTGCCGCTAATTTCTTAGGGGCTATGACGTCAAAAATTGCGGCATCGGGCATTACGGGGCAAACACGCTCGTCTGTTCCTGCGTCGCCAGCCAACCCATCGGCGGGCCAGGCCGTTGTTTTCACTGGCGCGCCCCACTTCTCGGGCACAGAGGCTCTCTTGTTTGATTCATCAACTGCCGCTTCTCAGAAAGAACAAAAGCTCCCGCTTGAGCTTACATTAACCGGAATTCAAGGGCGCATGCTCCAGCCCACGGATCAGCCCCGCGTGACCGACCGCCATCTGAGCATCTTCCTCTTTATTGGTGATCTGGCAGCGCCGCGTGCCAAGATTCGCCTGGTCGATTTATTGCGCCACGTCGAACGTCCCTTGAATCTGTTTTGTCCCGCCGGCCAGGTTATGCGGATTGTATTGCAAGATCCGAATGGGGCAGTGGCGAAAAATCCCCCTGAATTTGAGATTGTGCTTCAGTGGGCGTAGGGTATTTTTGCAATGCGGTTCTTCGCCCATCCCAATATCGTTTCTCGACTGGTGAGCTGCCGCTCAGATAGATGGCGTTGCGCGACACGTTAGCCCTAAACGGAGAATGCTCGTGAAGATTTCTTTCTTTCATATTGATGCTTTTGCGGATCAAGCGTTTGCTGGCAATCCAGCCGCGGTCTGTTTATTGACGCAACCTGCAGACGCAACCTGGATGCAACAGGTCGCTGCCGAGATGAATCTGCCAGCGACCGCATTTTTATCTCCGCAAGCACATGGTTTTCAATTACGCTGGTTTACAGCACAGACGGAATTAGAATTTTGTGGGCATGGTACGCTGGCCAGTGCACATGCCTTGTGGGCCGCGAAAAAATTGGCGATGGATGAGACGGCCAATTTTTATACCCGTGGTGGTCACCTGACCGCCACCCAGGCTGACGGTTGGATCCAGCTTAACTTTCCGGCCACGCCAGCCGAACCCGCCGAGCCACCGGCTGGTTTGTTAGAAGCACTGGCGGTGGAAGCCGTTTATGTGGGTAAAAGTAAATTTGATTATCTTGTGGAAGTCGCCACGGAAGCGCTTGTTCGTGCGTTGCAACCCGATCTAACCCTGTTGCGCCGTGTGCCGACACGCGGTGTCATTGTCACCAGTCGCAGCGCGACTGCCGATTATGATTTTGTCTCCCGCTTCTTTGCCCCAGCCACTGGCATCCCCGAAGATCCGGTGACTGGTTCCGCCCATTGTTGCCTGACCCCATACTGGTCCAATCGGTTGGGCAAAACTACGTTGGTTGCCTATCAAGCGTCGCAACGGGGTGGGCTGTTGCGCCTGCGCCAGGCCGACGACCGAGTTTATCTAAGCGGTCGGGCGGTAACCGTGTTGGCGGGTGAACTGTTTGCGTGACATTGATGGCGGCCCTATGGTGAGCCGCCCAGCGCGGGCATAAATGTTTTGATGACGTTTTGCCTACCGCGGGGCCACAATTACACCACGTTGTTTGAGCGTCATTCGCGGTTGTCGCTCATAAAGCGTAGGTAGTGCCATAGAGCGTAA
>JAPLGZ010000776.1 GCA_026389895.1 Chloroflexota bacterium
CTTCTACAGCGCCACCCGGATTATGGTTACGCAGCTACTTCTTCCGTTTCAATCGGTTCGAACAGACCTAACTCAGGCAACTGTACTTCGGGCAGTGTAACCCCAGCTTTTGGTGTGAAATTGACTGGCAAACCGAAATTGCTGCGAATGCCGGCATCAATTTTCGCCATCAATTCAGGGTTGCTATCCAAGAAGCCTTTAGCGTTTTCACGCCCCTGGCCCAAGCGCAGCTCACCGTAGGTAAAGAAACTACCGCGTTTGGTAATAATCTCTTGATCAACACCCAGGTCCAGAATATCGCCTGCGGTGCTGATGCCTTCGTTGTACATGATATCAAACTCGGCTACCTTGAAGGGTGGCGCCACCTTATTCTTCTTGACCGTCACCTTCGTGCGGTTACCGATCACTTCATCGCCTTGTTTGATCGATTCGATTCGACGAATATCCAAACGGACACTGGCATAGAACTTCAGCGCCATACCGCCGGTTGTGGTCTCTGGGTTGCCAAACATGATGCCAATTTTCTGGCGTAGTTGATTGGTGAAGATCAGACAAGTGCTGGTGGACTTGACGGCACCTGTCAGTTTGCGCAAGGCCTGGCTCATCAAACGTGCCTGGAGGCCCACATGGCTATCACCCATCTCGCCTTCGATTTCTGCGCGGGGCACCAAGGCGGCCACACTATCGACAACCACGACATCCATCGCCCCTGAACGCACGAGGGCTTCTGTGATCTCAAGTGCTTGCTCGCCGGTATCGGGCTGGCTAACATACAAGCTATCCACATCAACCCCAATTTTGGCCGCATAGACGGGATCGAGGGCATGTTCCACATCGATAAAAGCGCAGATGCCGCCTGATTTTTGGGCTTCGGCAATTACGTGCAAACAAAGTGTCGTTTTACCGGAACTCTCTGGGCCGTAGATCTCTACCACGCGGCCTTTAGGAACGCCGCCGATGCCAAGCGCCACGTCTAAACTTAGGCTGCCGGTAGAAATGGATTCAATGGTCAGGCGCGTCGCTTCACCTAACTTCATGACTACACCGTCACCATATTTCTTGTTCAGGTTCGCCAAGGTTGTTTCCAATGCCTTGACTTTGCCGCCATCCATGATGTTTTCCACTGGTTTGTGTTCAGCCACAGCTTTTTTTGTTGGACGCATAATTACTCCTTAGGACAGGCAAATGCACCAATCTCGCTTCTTTAATCATTCTAGACTAATTGTAGCTCTAATGTTCTATTTTGTCAAATTGTCGGCACCTGATTCAGTCGAAACCCGTTGTTTTCGGCTGATCTCACTGGTCGCGGCCTGGCCAATAATCGCGCGGTTTTTAGCCGTCACTGCGTCGCCGTCTGCTAATTTCTACATTTTGGCCTATACATATTTCACCCTGTTGTCGCCACCTGTTATAATCAACGAGACGCAGTAATCTGCTTCTATAAATAAATAACCTCTGGAACAATCAACCGCGCACATTTTCATACCGTACTTTGGACCAGGAAAATCGTGTACAGACGCAAACTAAACCGAGCTTGGGAGACGTTGCGATCAATGCCGATGCCAGCCATCGCATCTGATCGATTGGTTGATTTGCACAATGACTTAACCGATTATGACACAACCATTGCGCAGGAAATGCGCGAGTATTTGCGTGGCAAAGCTATTGATCGGCACAGAGTGTATATCGATGAAGAATTAGAGGAAGCGCTGCGGGCCTTCAAAGCCGAAAACGCAGCCGAAGTAGAATGTCGACGTGAATTATTACGTTATAAGCGCCGTGTTGATGATGTCGTACGGGAATTATTACGCATCAGCATGGAAGGCGAAACGCCCACAACTCGCTGATCGACTTTCTAATAAGTGACAAGAAGCGCAACCTAGGTTGCGCTTCTTGTCACTCGTTGGAAATCCTCAGTACTCTTCAAGGCCGTCTGGATTTGGGCCCTCTGGATTTGGTCAGAGGCGCTGTTCTGCTATCAACGGTAAAGGTTGTTTAATCCCCAAAAATGCAGCGAGTGGGCAACCTCGGTAGATAAAGGGGTAGCATGTGTTTGCGCCCCCTGCTCAACTGATCATGGCGTTGCTTAAGACAAAATTAGAAGGACAACTTCGTGTCACGGACGATCAGATCATCAATTGTTTCGCGCCGTTGGATCAGTTGTACTTCGTTCTGACGTAACCACACAACCGCAGGCTTACACGCCCCATTATAATTGCTACCCATGTTCAAGTGGTAAGCGCCACTGGCCGGCACCGCTAGCCATTCGCCAATCTCAACTTCGGGAAAATCTAACCCCTGGATCAGTACATCGCCACTTTCACAATAGGGGCCCCCCAGCCAGGCTGGACCACGATTGGGGCGCAACGGTTGGCTCACAGGCAAGGCAGAATAGCGCGCCCCATATAAGGCTGGTCGCGGGTTGACCTGGCGAGATCACCTGAGGCGCCCAACCAGTTTGGGCGCGCAATTCGGCGATCAGATCGAGCACAGTCTCTAAGGCGCCGCCAATGGGCTCTGGATCATGAAAGTGGGATCCTTGATGAAAATGAATGCCCGTCAAGGGCAATTGATCTTGCAAACAGAGCGCAACGGCGCTGCTCGCTTCGGCCACACTCATGCCAAATTTACTGTCCGTCTGGCCCGTCTGTCGATAGGCATGCGTATCGACTGCCACGCCCGGCCGCATGCGTAGCCACAACGCTGGCATCGGCGTCTGTAGGGCTTGGCGCAAGGCAATAATGCGCTCTAATTCGGTCAGATTGTCGACGACAATTACCCCGCCGTGTGCCAAGGCGGCAGCCAGATCAGCCGCGCTTTTGTTAACGCCATGGACCAAAATGCCGGTTCGTTCAACGCCCGCGGCCTCGGCGATGCGCAACTCACCAGCGCCGGTGCAGTCAAGCAGCAGTTTTTGGTGGGCTACCCATTGCGCAGCCGCAACACACATAAAGGCCTTGCCAGCATAGGTAATGCCAGAGTCGCCCGGATAATATTTTGCCAAGGCCTGCCGATAGGTGACCACCGCTGCATCCATCGTGGCTTGGTCATAGAGATATAGTGGTGTGCCGAAGCGCTCGGCCAGGGCGGCCAGGCTAAAACCGGCAATGGTCAAATGCGCCTCCGCACCTGTCCCCTCGACTTTGGTTGTGATTGGGAAGAGTTCTAAACGTTGCGCATTCGGTGGAGTGGACAAACTAACCTCGCGTTTGATCGGTGCATTTGATCGGTATCATTCGATAGCCACGCGCGCCGGCCGCGCATGGCCTCGATAGAAGGCTAATAAGGGGCTAGCAACGGCCGCGGTTAGCAAACGGCTTGCGGCAATTTGTAGGCCATCCAACTGGCCGTTGCCCAGTGCACACAGATAGGGCTTGGGCTAAAGATAAGACGGTAATTGCCACGTAGACCAGGCCTTATCGGTCATAGCGTACTGGAGTTCGCCGCTGGGCTCGATTGAATTCTGGGTTTACAACATTAGCTGTGCTTAGCGAGGTGTAAAGGCAACTGAGATCATCCCAAAAAGCATGGTTAAGATCAGCAGTAAACTTAGGATATAAAAAATTTTCTCGCGGCGGCTATGTTTCTTGAAGTTCATGCTTAATGTCCTTATAACTAATTCAATCAATTAATTCGTCGTCTACGGTAGTATGAATGCCAGTGATCGACTTTGCTATTCAACTGCCAGCAGTACGCATAACCAGGGCGTACTATCATCCTAGCGCGCCG
>JAPLGZ010000691.1 GCA_026389895.1 Chloroflexota bacterium
GCTTAAAATCCAGCCCAATCGATGAGTGGGTGGTATTGGCTTCATCAAATTAAATATGCATCATTTTTTTTGATTTTTCTCTGGTACATGCTTGAAAAACGACTTCTATACGCAAAAATCTAAGGTCACAACTTGGGTTAAATAACAATAGGCGCGCTCTCGGAGCGCGCCTATTGTTATTTATACACCTTAAGTTTAGCAGGGTTATGGCAACCAATCAGGATCAAGGATCTGCTCTAGTGACCAAGGACAATCAACCGGAAAGACCGCCAAGTCTAAACCCGTTTCCTTCTGCGCAGTCTTGCGGGCCCGCGGATAGGCGTCGGCAAAACACTCTGGCAATTCATTACGGAGACTTTTATTGCCGATCAACAATACATCAATCTCGGTGCGTTGATTGATGATTGTCCGGCTCCAACTACTAGATTTGCGCTGCAGTTGATACTTTATCTTAAGCAGATGGGCGATCAATATAATAAATCGACTCGTGACAGTCTGCCTTTGTTGTCGCCCCATTGCCTCAATTTCCTCGATCAAGTTTGGCAAATCCAAGTCAGCATACTCTTCGTTTTGGAGTAAGCTGGCCTGCCGCTTTGTCCAACCGTAGAAATCAGTTTTGTAAAGAGCTGTCGTCATGGCGTTTTCCCCTGGCTTATTCTAACGGCATAAAGTCTTCTCTATGTAGAAGCAATACGCTTGTGGAGTATAGCACGATCAGGCTTGCCCTCCAAACATACAAGAATTTTTGCTTTGTAAAACCTTTCGAAGTGAATACGGCTGGTGGCACACTGTGGGTAAGGATGTTACTCGGGGTAGGGATTTCGCTGGTCGTGATATTCATACTGCCCTTCGCATCAGTCTGGTCGATTCAGCGAAGCCGCAGCCTACTGCCTTCTAGTTGCTGGCAAAGTTGAATGCCCAGTAAGATAATTGTGGACAAACGAGACCGGCACTTACGTAGTAAGCGAGCCTAAATTTAGGAGATCATGACTCGCTACAACAGGAATTGCCAGTCTGGTTGTTTTCAAATGAGCAACGAGGAATTCAATCAGAGATACTCAGCAAATTTCTCTGAATTTCCTCAATCAGCAAAGGGAGATTGGGTTCTCGGAAACTCAAACCGGGCGCAGGAATTCGGTTGCGTTTTATATTTGGCGGCACATGCTTGTGATGTGGGTGCGTACTCGCTAACATAGGATCATTAGGGTGTGGTTGGGGATCATACCAGTAGAGACGTTCTTCACCGCGGCTCACTGAATAGCTGTAACCCTGAATGATAGGTTCGTCAAAATCTAAATCTTCCCAAACGGTTAGCCGAATATCATTCTCAAAGAGAATTACCCCTGTTAACTCGGCAAAGGCCGGACCATGGGGGATCAGAACCAATGTGGAATGGCGAATCGATGGATAACGATCCAAGAGTGAGTAGATGAACCGTTCGTAGACAATTAGCGCAGGCAACATTAAATTTGCGCCAAGGCAGGATTAGGCATGAGGCGCAATGGTTGTTCAGCGGCGTTTATTTTTATCGACGCAACAAAATTATGACTGGCAAGTTCAAAAGCTGCCTCACGTTTTAACTTCATTGTATAGGCACTAGCCCAGCGCACGTACTCGGTAGATTGCTCAAAACCTTCGTCGTCTAACAAACCTTGACCATATAACTCGTAAAAATCTGCCGACGTAATGCCATATTTTCGTTCATAGGCACGTAATCGAGCGTCTAGTGCGTGAAGATCTTGGATTATCTCTTCTAGTGTCATAAACATGGTCTCCTTTGCATAAGCTACCCTGTTCAATCAGTATAACACAATCAAGTGTACGTCACAATCCACTGTGATTTTTGCTTTTTAAAAATCTATTGACAAGACAACCAGATAACCCTATAATAATCTTCAATACACCTGCGAAACAGTCAGTAAGTCTACGTTTCCTTAAACGCAGCGTATTTGCACCAACGCTCATACGCCAACATCTCAGGTAAAAATTAATATGCAGAAACGAGATGCTAACCCCAGCAAGCTCACGGTCACAGCCTGTTTCGGCGTGGCCGATTTTGACATTGGCTGTTGTTTCTCAATTCAATCTCAAGATTATCACAGTGAAACGCTCTAGTTATGGATGACAACCAAGATAAGACGTCTTCTGAAGTACATACAGGTGGTGGTCCTTATGTAGGGAAGGATGTGACGACCGGCAGAGATTTCGTAGGCCGTGATGTTCACATTACCCACAATTACCATCAACCTTCGTCCATTACTGTAGTCTCGCTTATAACTGGGGTCGTTCTTATCAGTGCAGCGATATTTTTATATTGGCTTATAACTGTCAAGAATCAAGATTTACAGCTAGCACCTACCCAGGCGCTAGCCATCGCCCAACAAACAACATCTACAGCGACTCAAGTATCGCTAACCACGACTGTAATTACACCGACAGAAACACCCATGCTTTTAGCAACATCATCGCCTGTTGCAGACGTTGCTGTTATTTCAGTTTCATTGACGATTCCAGTAGAAACAACCCTACCAGCAACTACGGCACCAGAGTCCAACTACCCCTGTGAGGCAACCGTTATTGACCCAAACGGTGGTCAACAGGTCACTTTTCTTTACGAGTTTAAGGAGGGGGAGGTCAAGCGCAAAGTGAAACCGCTTGCAGTAGGAATAAAGGTGTCAGTCATAGAGCGCTCTAGCAAAGTTGTTGACGAAGTTCGTTATCATATCAAAGCTGCCGGGGGAATTGACTTCGGTTGGATTCCTGACCGGTATTTAGAATTGGCAACTTCTTGTCCACAAATTTCTAACTGAATGGAAAATATACTATGAAGAAGACATTATTAGTAATACTAGCCTATGTAACGGTAGTCGCTTCTTTGGCTGTATTGCTAATTGCACCCCACCGTGTTTATAGCCAAGTTGGAACCTCGGTTGAATGTGGCGAAATTATAGAGAATGAATTTACAGAAAATTTTGAGACCCAAACCTATTTGCTCACAATGGCTTCCAAGGAGAGCCTCGATGTCGCTGTAGAACCAGCAGGCGATCATCTTAGAACATATATTTCTCTGTTTGGCCCTACAGGTCTTCCACTTCTCTCTAGTGGTTTTGTGAATACACCTCAGGTTAGTTCTGGTGTTTTATCATCTAGAGGAACTTACAACATTGCAGTTGCCAATAATACTGGACCTAGTGCTCCTGGTGGTATTGGCGGCTACAAACTGCTTATTGGCTGTACAACACGAAACGGCATCGTCAAACCAGGCGATAAGCCATCACCCACGCCTACTCCTGCACCACTCCCGACTCCAACGGTACGCTCAGCGTTACCACTCACAACAACAGCTTCTTTTTCTGGTGTCGGCTTTCCGGGTTTGCCACCTGTCGATTTCTCCGAAATAGCCCCTATTCCACTAGACTTAGACACACCCACCAATGGCGCGCTCCCACTCGACAATCAAATTCTCGGCTTCACCCTTGATGCGAAAGCCAACGACGTGCTCGATCTCAGTTACAAGCGCAAGTCCGGCAATTTAAATCTAGGCATCGTCGTGCTCTCGGCCACCAACAAAGTCGTGTTCCAAGCCAGCCTCGTCACATCGGAATCTCTGGCAACGCGTTTCACGCTGCCCGAAGCGGGCCTGTATACGATTGGCATCTTTCGCATCAGTCTGGTCGATCCCGCGAAGCCGCAGCCTACAGCGTTCCAATTGCTGGCAAAGTTAAATGCCAAATAAGGTGACGTGGCGTTGACAACGTGACCTACTTGCCCTGCCCATTCAGCCGCGCCAAATGGGCTTGCGCCTGTTGGATCAGATCTGATCGGTCGGGGAATAGGTCGGGCATCGATTCGTACACGTCTTTGGCGTCGGCGGTTTGACCGGCTTGTTCATACAATTCCCCCAGGCGCAGGTAAATTTCACCAAAATAGGGCGCGCCGGGTTTGCCAGTATTGGCCTGGATGTACTGTTCGGCGTCTTGGACGGTGAGCCGCTGGTTGACGATCTCTTGGGTGCGGGCTGCGGCATGGGCCACAGCAGCCGGTTTGGGCCATGAATAGGCGTTCGACCAGATCTTCTCCACTGCCAAATAGCCGCCATAGTTCACATATTGGTTCGTCGGTTGGTCAAACTGTTGATAGCCGACCAGGGCATCCGTAAATTTACCGGCGTTATAACTGGCATCGGCGTCACGCACAAAACGCTCGGTTAACTGCTTAGCGTTAGTCCAAGCCAACGCATAGGTGCCTACAAAAATCAGCAGCACT
>JAPLGZ010000187.1 GCA_026389895.1 Chloroflexota bacterium
TGATGATGCGCGGTATCCGCGGACGTATAACCAGTGATAAGTGATGAGTGATGAGTGAGATCAAATGACCTTATTTCACTTATCACTCATCACGCTTCACTTATCTCATTACATGTAGAGGGGAAATCAGCCATGCTAGTCGGTTATGTCAGTGATGAAAAATATGTCGCCTTAGCGGATGTCGGCGTGGAATTTACCCAGGCGGACAAGCTGGTGGCCGTGGTGAAATCGACGCCGAGCGGGCGTGTCTATGCCGAGATCGAGCCGGGTGAATATCGCGTGACGTTGGTCAAAACGGGCTTTGGCTCTAAGCGCGTGACGATATCGGTAGACGAGCGCACCCCCTACCAATTCCGGCTCTTATCCGACTGCATCTTGGGTTACATGTGGCCAAAGTGGGTAAAAGCGGGTGAGAAGAGCGAATTTCGCATTCATGCCCCCGAAGCCTATCGGCTCTCGCTCTGGCGCTATGGGCAACAGAAGGAGTTTGTACGCCTGATCAGTTGGATCGACGAACATGGCCCGCGCGCCAATGTGCAGCTTACACCAGACGGGGATTATACGCAGACCGGCGTGCAGTGGAACAAGATCGGGCATAGCAGCCCGCAACATCACCAGTTGCTCACCGGGCCGCAACGTTCTGGGCTCTATTATCTGCATGTTCAAGGCGAATCGGGCGCTTTTTTTTGCTTTCCCTGGGTGGTTGCGCCAGCCACACCCCAAGCAAAAATCGCCGTGCTCGCCTCGACCAACACATGGAGCGCCTATAACAATTTTGGTGGACGAAGCAATTATATTAACGGGGAAGGGTTACCGCCGACACCGACCATCTATGCGCGCCAGGATTTGGTGCGCTATACCCACATCGGCTCCTATCAAGCCTGGGGTTTTCCCGATGAAGCCTATCAGCCGCTCTCTTTTGAACGGCCCGAGCCGGGTAATTTTGTCGCAGAAACCGAACAGGTGACCGACCCGATCCGGGGACGCCAACAATGTCACCTGGCGCCGGCGGAATGGCGGCTACTCGGCTGGCTGGAACGGGAAGGGTTTGCCTATGATCTCTATGCCGAAGCGCAACTGCATTTTGATCAACTGGATCTAGACGCCTACAAGGTGCTGATGATCAGCACTCATCCCGAATATTGGTCGCGCGCCATGTATGAAAAGGTCAAGGCGTGGGTCTATAAGCGCGGTGGCAAGTTGATCTATTTGGGGGGCAATGGCTTGAACTGTGAAGTCGAGTTTTTGGACGAAACCACCTTACATTTCAATTCGCAGTTGGTGAGCAGCGATGGCGGCGTGGCGATGCGCGACCCGAACGACCCAAACATTATCTATGAGAGCCGCCTGCACCGACGCGTAGAAAGCGAAGCCAATCTGCTCGGTGTTGTCTACAGTGATCCCGGTGTGATGACAGCCGCACCCTATGCCGTGAAAAACGCCGACCATTGGGTCTTTGCGGGCACGGAGTTGCACAATGGCGATCTATTTGGTGAAGCCAGCTTGCATGAACGCATCCCTGGCGGTGCGTCCGGCCACGAAACGGACAAAATGAGTCCACATTCGCCGCTGAACACTGTATTGCTCGCCAAGGGGACCAATATCGACGATGGCGGGGCTGAGATGATCTATTACGAAACCGATAGCGGCGGCGCAACCTTCTCGGTCGGCTCGATCACCTGGCCGGCATCGATTTTGGTGGACAAAGCCGTCTCACGCATCACGGCGAATGTGATTACAAAGTTTCTGGCATAGTCAGGCATACTTAGGTTATCTCGGTTGACTGATCAGCCACCATCTGCCAACGGCCAGTGCGTTTGACCCAGACGGCAGTATAGCGGGCCTGATAATCGAATGCGACGCCGTGATTGACGCCTTTGGCCGTCCATCGGCCGATCACGATCGCCGTGTCGCCATAGACGCGCACGTGATGGTCATCACTGATGGCAGATGCCCAATGGCGTTGTTCTGAGCGCAACGACGCCAGGGTCTCGGCTTTACCCAGCACCACGCCGCCGGGCTGAATGATGGTATAGTCATCGGCCATGAGTTGCTCGATGGTGTCAAGATCAAGGTGGAGAAAGGCCGCAGTCCAAGCTTGTTCGGCTTGCAAGATAGCCTGAACAGTCTGTTGTTCCTGGTACATCGGTAAAATTCCTTTATATGATCAAGATCCTTGAAAGCGAATATGAGATCGAATTTCTCCCGAAACCGAACGAAGCCCATATCGTCCTGGACAATGAGTTGCCACCCGGTTTACTCATCAGCACGGCTTTGGGCCTGTTTTTCGCTGGCGATCGCTTGCTGATGACCCGTTTACACAGTCGCGGGTGGGATATCGCTGGTGGTCACGTCGAGCCTGGCGAAACGCCCGAACAGACGGTCCGTCGCGAGACCTATGAAGAAACCGGCGCACGCCTCGCCCAAATAGCTGTTTTCAGTCACCAAAAGTTGATCGTGCATGCGCCTAAACCACTCGGCTATCACTATCCCCACCCGATCAGCTATCAGGTCTTCTATTGGGGCCGCATAGCTGCGCTAGAACCATTTATGGAAACTGTCGAGGCCGCGGAACGAGCCGTGTTCGCGCCGCATGACGTTCACCAGCTAACTTGGGTGCAACGTCATGCGGCGCTCTACGCCGCGGCCTTCGCCCTGGCAACAGAGCCAAGTGAGACATGAAGCGACAAAACGCCAAGTTGGATCAAACAAGGAGCAAACGAATGCACCAATTCAAACGAATGATGGAAAGTTCACTCTTGGGCATCTGTGCGATCCTGCTCTTATCCGCTTGCGGCTTGTTCGGTGGCCAGGGCGAGCCCACCGCTACACCGGCAGCGCCGGTCACCCTGAAATACATTTCGTTGGATCAGTTTGCGGGCGTAGAAGCGGCATTGATCAAGCAATTTCAGACTGATCACCCCAATCTCCAGATTGATAAAGAACAGTTTCGCGCGGATCCACTGCAATACCTGACGAACACGCCACCGCCCGATGTGCTCACCATTGCCCCGAGCCTTTGGCTGGATCAGGCGATTGAACAAGGATTGGTCACAGATATCACCGACATTTGGCAACAGGCTGGGCTGAACGATGCGTATCCGGCCAACTTGCGCCCCTTGAGCGAACGCAACGGCAAGCAGTATTTTCTGCCCATTGGCTACAGTTGGAATGCCATCTACTACAACAAGCAGGTCTTTGCCCAATACAACTTGCAGCCGCCACAAACCTGGGATGAGTTTA
>JAPLGZ010000805.1 GCA_026389895.1 Chloroflexota bacterium
CACGTTGATCGCCCCGCACAACTGCCACAGCCCGATCAACACCCTCGTCTCCGCCGCGGTCGCCGCAACCGTGCCGAACTTTTTTATCCTGGAATTTGACGAAGACGATGCGCCCTGGCGTGATGATCTGATGACACACCCCTTCGTGATCGAAAACGGCTACCTCAAACTCAGCGATCGGCCCGGCTTAGGCTCCGATTTGATCGAAGAAGAATTGCGCAAACATCCGGCAGGGCACTATCCAGGCGCGCGGTGAACAGCGCCTTTAGTCGAGAGGAATCCACGATGCAAAGCACAATTAACGCTAAAGGTCAGACCGTGATTCCCGCTGCTATCCGGCAACATCTTCATCTGTCTTCAGCGGATCGCCTGGAATGGACAATCGAACATGATACGATCCGGGTGATTCCTGTGCGTAAAGACCCGATTGCTGCGTTTCGGGGACAAGGCAAAGGTGGCAGCACCGCTCGTCTAATTGCAGACCGAGCCCAAGATAAGGCGCGTGAATAAAGCTAATCGGTAACGTACCGGGGACGTTTGTCCTGCTCGTAACGTAAGTCTGCATACGTTATAATGAACCAAGCACCACGATTACTGTGAATTGAATTATCGACAACACGCTTTCCAACAGTCTTTAGGGGAAAAAGCTTATGCTGCCTCGTATAATGCCTTATCGCCAAACCATCCTGCCTTTGTTCATCGCCGTTGCTTTACTCTTCACAAGCACGCCGTGGAGCGGAACTTCAACTGCGTTCGCTGCGCCTGTACAGCAAGCCACTACCATCTATGTCGTACAGCGGGGTGACACGCTCACCAGGATTGCCAGCCGTTTTAACACCACCGTCGCCATTTTGATGCAACTTAACAATCTCCCGAACAGCCGGATCAATGTCGGCCAACGCTTGCGCGTACCGGCAGGTGATTCAGGCGACGCCGCGCCAATCCGCGTGCGTTTTCCCGCTGGCGGCAGCGCGGTGACGCTAACCGGCAGTGTCACTTTTCCACAGCAAGCCTGTTACATTCTTGGCGCGCAGGCCAATCAGGTGATGACTATCGCGATCAATTCGCCGGGTAATCAGGCCAATTTCCTGGTGCGTGCAGCCGATGCCAGTGTGAATGGCGGTGTGCCACTCAAGCGGCTCGAGAATGAAAGCCGCAACTTCTCGCAAACGCTGCCGGTCAACGGTGATTATATCATTTGTGTAGCCACGCCAGCGGGCACGGTTCGTTACACGCTGGACATTTCGATTCCGCCCGTTGCGGCAGGCTGTGCGTCGCCTAACCAGGCCATTCGTGGCGTAGATTGGGCCGCCGTCTTGCTGGCGGAGACCGCCGTTACCCACGATAGTTCGAGCGGTGACCACTATATCACCGTCATTGCCTCAACAACCGGCACGAGCGGCATCCCCGCACTTGATCAACTTGTCTATGGTGATTTTGATGGCGATTGTCGGGAAGAGGCCGCCATTCCGCTCTTCTCGGGTGGCACCGCCGGCAATATCGGTTTTATCGTCTATCGCTACGCCACGCCGCGCCCAACCCTGATCGCCTGGGGCGATGGCTATAAGGTCGGCTTGAGCGTGGCCAGCAATCGCCTGGTCGTGAGCAATGCGCTCTACAATGGTTGGGAGCCGAACTGTTGCCCCAGTGGGCGCTCCTATGCCACCTACCGGTTGAACGGCAATATGTTGGTGCGCATTGCCTTGCGCAGCGAGGGTTTTGTAGAAATGCAGGTAGAGACGGTGCGCCACTTCTATGATCTGCTCAAGGCACGTAATTTTGCAGAAGCCTACCCGTTGCTTTCCAACGCCTACCAAGCGGCGAATCCATTCGCCACTTGGCAAGCGGGCTATGATAACACGGTAGATTTTGACTTCACCGTTGCACCTGGCCCCAGTGGTTCCAACCGCGTCTTAGTGACCATCACGGCAACAGAGCGCACCGGCGGTGGTGGCACTCGGGTACGGCATTATAATGGGGCTTGGGATCTCTTGTGGGACGGCACGCGGCCAGGCTGGGTGCTCAATCGGGGTCGCTTTACGGTTGCACCCTGATCAATGCAAAATTTTCCAAGAAATGCTCGTTCGTAGCTGACACACAGCAACAGCGGTTACACAGAGTACACGGAGAAAAAGGTCGTCGTGCCTTGCTCTCTGTGTACTCTGGTCAATGGCATTCCGCGGCGCGCAACGAAGTCAGCACAGCTGCGCGTTCCTCTATTCTCCAGCCGCTAGACATGCGCCGCGACAAGCAAGAATGGGGGGCGATGCAGTTCTACGGCCATTTCGGGGTGTTCGGCCACTTGTTCCGGCGTAGGTCCCCACTCTTCCAGGCGCGCAAGAGAGAAACCGTGCCCCAGTAAAATATTTACATAACCTGCCACGGTGTGATGATATTTCACAATGCCCGGCCTGATCCAATCCGTCACGCGCCGACCTTCGATCAGATAATCGTTGATCGGCCAAACTTGATTGCCGTGCGCATCGGTTTGCCAGCCTGGATGGCTGGGGGCGGTATAGATCGGGTGTTCAACCGTAAAGACCAGGTGGCCACCCGGCGCGAGCAGCCGGCGGATCACGGCGATCACAGCATCGAGGTCTGCAATATAGTGCAACGCTAGCGCGCTATAGACCAGATCAAAACTGGCATCCGACAACGCAAGCTGCTCAATGTCACCCAAGCGATAAGTCACGCCTGAATCTGGCGCCTGGGCGCGGGCTCGCGCCAACATTTTCTCCGAGAGGTCAATGCCGAGCACATGCGCTGCCCCCATTTCGTGCGCCCACCGGTCGAACGCACCGAAGCCGCAGCCGAGGTCGAGCACCCGCAACCCGTCCATCACGGGCAGCATGCTGCGTACTGTCGGCCATTCCGGTGCGCCCGCCAGACCTTCACGCGATCGGCGAAATTGACTATAGCCCTCAAAGAAATGGGGATCGTCATAGATATTCTGCGGCATTTTGGGGTCCTTTGGGCGGTGGCAGCGATCCTTTATAATTTCGGGTAGACCTGCACCATAATCGGTAGCTCACCGCCCAGGAGTGTCTCGCGGAATTTGAGCTCACGTTTGCCTGGCGTCCAGCTATAACGATGCCAGATGTTGTTCTTCACATCCTGAACTAACAGCGAATCAGTCACGATGTCGCGATAGATTTCGCTGTCAAAGTGTTCGCTCATGTCACTCAACGTATCGAATGTTTTAATCGCCATCTTGATCTGTCCTACGTCACTGGTTCGATGATCAGCTGCTTTAGAATCTGGCTGACCTCGGCGCGTTCGGTTTCGGGCAACTCCGAAATCGGCGGACGCACCGTACGTTCGCATAGCCCCAGCTGCGCCATCGCCTCTTTGACGGCCGAGACATTATTCGCATTGTCGCGCCGGGCGCGCAAATCTTCAAAGGGTTTTACCTGCGCCCAAAGCGCCATGGCGCGCGGATAATTGCCTGCTTCTAACGCAGCTTGCATCTCCAATGACAAATGGGTGGTCAAATTGACCAGGCCAGATGTGAAACCCTGCGCGCCGCCCACCCAAAAGAAAGGCGCCCACGACTCGGCCAGCCCACAAATCCAGGCCAGCCGTTCTGACCCGACTTCCTGCACGATCTTGGTAAACAAAGGTGGATTGGGGACGGCATACTTGATCCCGACAAAATTGGGACAAGCCTCGGCCAGCCGTTTAATCGTCGCGCCGTTGATCGACGGATCGCGTACATAGGGCACCAGACCTAGGGTTGGGAAAGCATCCGCAATCGCTTTGTGATAGGCGATCCACCCATCATCCGAGCGATAGGGATGGACCGGCTGGTGCACCATCACTGCCTGGGCGCCGATCGTTTGGGCCAGATCGGCCATTTCAATCGCCGTCTGGGCATCAAAGCCGACCCCTGCTAGCACCAGCGCCTGGTTTTGACTGTTCCATACGCCAACCGACGCATCTTCTAGTTGCCGCCGATGTTCCACCGAAGTCAAAGAATAGAACTCGCTCGTGTTGCCGTTGGGCGTCACTACACTGATGCCACCATCCACCATGCGCGTGACTAATTGGCGGAACAGATCAAAGTCGGCGCTGCCATCTTTGCGAAACGGTGTAACCGGAATCGCGCAGACAGTGCGCAGCGCGGCGCGAATTTCTTGTAGATTCATCCCTCATCTCCCTTCCGGCTCAATTATTTTAGTTAAAAAATTGAACTATTATGCGTTTTGTAGAAAAAATTAAAGCTTTGAATTACTAAATTTTAATACAAACTTGTCTGATCCGTTGGTAATCAGCACGATCAAAAGGTCGTGTTAGCTGATCTGCGTCATGCAACACGGCAATACAATCACCTGGTTTGCGGTTACCAAGCGCCTGTTGGATCAATTTTTCAATTTGAACCGCTAAACGTGAGAGATTAGGGTTCTGGCCAGTTGGATAGAGTGGTGAGATACGAACCTGTGGATATTTACATTTCAAAATGGCTTTGGCAATATCACCATCATTTTGTCCTTCAACGATTAACCAGATTGTGCCAGCCATTATGGCAGCCCCCCAAAAGAGTTTGTACGCCATACTTCGCCCAAGCCATATTCATCCAGCCAAATTTTGCGCACATGCTCAGGGATTTGATTCACGGTTGTATCCCCATCTTCATTGCGCATAACCACACGCACTTCTTCGGGTTTAAAGTAATCGAGAAAGGCTGGATTATGCGTAGTAAGCATCACTTGCCGTGGATGCTCTCCGTCTACATAATAACGTAGTTGCTCAACGAAATTTCGCAATAGACCTGGGTTTAAAGCCGTATCTGGTTCCTCTATCACTACCAATCCTGGAAGTGTCGCATAACGCATATCCAATGCGTAAAAGGCTGTTAGCATCGCAAGCACCCGGGCTGTACCGGCCGAAACAGTGGGTGCCTCGCGTCCGTCAAACCCCTTTTCAGTAAGCACTAAGCGAGTTTCTTGATCCGTACGTTCTGTGAATATACGATCAACGTGGCCGAGTAGCCAACTTAAATCCGTTTGAAGCTGATCGTAAAGCTTGGGTTGAGTTTTATGCATAAAATCCAGCATAATTAATAAGTTATCGGCGCATCGATCTATGACATAAACACCGCCTGCTGTACGTGGTGCGATGCTGAGCGGCGGCATGAAATTTTCGTCTAACATCTGCCAACGCTCCTGCACAAATGTGTCAATTATGCGCGTCAATTCTGTTACGCGTTCAGGCTGTTGATGGACAGACGGTCCCCAATGGGCGGCAAGGTCATCATTGCCGTCGGGTCTAGGGAAGCTCGTGGGCGAATCAGCGAAGATTAATCACTTTCGTGGAAAGCTATCTGAATCGATTTTGTTAAGCGGGTTTTTGCCGGGGAAGAATAAGTAAATTCTATGCCGATTGGCTCAACTGGCGTGGCGTTCACACTGCAAATTTTCTGACGCCCCCCCCAAGTGAATACGGTTTCTACAATACCGTATTCCGCGATATTGCGCAGAAAGTAAAGTGCATCCAGAATATTCGTCTTGCCCGAGGAATTGGCGCCGATAAAAACTGTAATGGGGGTCAAGTCTGCAATCTCTACATCGCGTAGACTGCGCCAGTTTTTCAATCGAAGGTGGGTTAACATAGGCTGATTCCCTGGGTATCGTATATTCCTGCGCTACGCATCTTTCGTGTACTTGCTCAGAATCCTCATCCTCATTATAGTAGACGCTAACCAAAATCGACAACAACCCTTCCCATAACGAAAAGGAACTAACGATGTCCGAAACCGGCAAACTTCGCAGCGCCGAATGGTTTGAAAGTAAGAGCATTGGCGGGTTCGTCGCCCGCAGTTGGACCAAGAATCAGGGCTATCCCCATCATTTGTATAAAGATCGGCCTGTGATTGGTATCTGCAACACCTGGTCTGAACTGACGCCGTGCAATGGCCATTTTCGCATTCTGGCCGAAATGGTCAAGCGTGGTGTCTACGAAGCGGGTGGTTTCCCACTCGAATTTCCCGTCATGTCGCTTGGCGAAGCGTTGATGCGGCCCACGACGATGCTCTTTCGTAATTTGGCGAGCATGGATGTGGAAGAAACGATCCGCGCCAACCCGCTGGACGGTGTTGTGCTCTTGACCGGCTGCGACAAGACGACGCCCTCCACGATTATGGGCGCGTGCAGCGTGGATTTGCCAACGATTGTCGTCTCGGGCGGCGCCATGTTAAACGGCAAGTTCCGCGGGCGCGACATTGGCTCGGGCACCGATGTCTGGAAGTTTAACGACGATTTGCGCGCCGGGGTGATGACGCCGGACGAATACAGTGAGGCTGAAGCTTGCATGTCACGCAGTGATGGCAGCTGTATGACGATGGGCACGGCCTCGACGATGGCCTGTATGGTCGAAGCGCTCGGTTTGACCATTCCCGGCGGCGCGGCGATCCCAGCCGCCGATGCACGACGCAAACGATTGGCGCATCTGGCGGGCAATCGCATTGTCGAGATGGTGCGCGAAGATCTGAAATTGTCGGATGTGCTGACGCGCAAGTCGATTGAGAATGCGATTATGGTCAATGCCGCAGTGGGTGGTTCGACAAATCTTGTCGTTCATCTGCTTGCCATTGCTGGGCGTATGGGTATTCCGCTGGCCCTGGACGATTTCGACCGGCTGGGCAGCCATTTACCCTTATTGGTCAACTTGATGCCATCCGGCGAGTTCTTGATGGAAGATTTTTATTACGCCGGGGGTGTGCCCGTGGTGATCCAAGAGTTAAAGGATCATCTGCACATGGACGCCCAGACGGTGATGAATAAACCCCAGTCAGAAGTTACCGCGGGCGCGACTTGTTATAATCGCACGGTGATCGCCAGCATCGACGCCCCGTTTAAACCAGAAGTCGGCATCGCTGTCCTGCGCGGCAACTTATGTGCGGACGGCGCGATCATCAAGCCATCGGCGGCGTCGCCCCACCTCATGAAACACCGTGGCCCGGCGGTAGTCTTTGAGGACATTGAAGATTATCACGCTCGCATCGATGATCCCGCTTTGGAGATTGATGAAAATTCTGTCATGGTGCTCAAAGGCGTTGGCCCGCGTGGCTATCCCGGCATGCCCGAGGTGGGCAATATGGGTCTGCCCAAAAAGCTTTTGGAAAAAGGCGTCCGCGACCTGGTGCGTATTTCGGACGGGCGCATGAGCGGCACGGCGTTTGGCACAGTCGTGTTGCATGTCGCGCCCGAATCGGCGATTGGTGGCACGCTGGCGTTGGTGCACAATGGCGACATGATCGAGCTTGATGTCGAGCAGCGCAGTTTACACCTGGACGTGCCAGAAGCAGAATTGTCTAGCCGCCTTGCCGTTTGGCAGCCACCCGTCCGGCGGGCGGAACGCGGTTATGTCAATATGTATATCAGCCATGTCCAACAGGCCAATGTCGGGGCCGATTTGGATTTCTTGGTTGGCAAATCGGGCGCGGTAGTTGACCGAGAGACGCACGCGTAAAATTGTAAAACCAGCAGCAGGAATAAATTCCGCGGCTGATAATAGCAAGTCGCTGTTCGGCTGAGCTCACGTCGAAGCCTCAGCGACTAGGCTCCTAGTGCCTGAGGGCACTTCCTGTGCTGTCAGCCGCGGAATGAATTCCTGCTGCAAAAAAGCCAAGCTTGCAACTTCGGTCTGTTTCATCTAGAATCTTGGGGCTACCCAGCATGGCGCCATTCCTGATCATCATTACCGGCCTGCCCTGTACTGGCAAAACGACGCTGGGGCGACGCTTGGCCCAAGCACTTGGTTGGCCGTTTGTGCACAAGGATGGCATCAAGGAAATGTTGTTTGAGCACCTTGGTGGGTCTGACCGGACCTGGTCCAAACAATTGGGGCGTGCTAGCTCTGAATTGTTGTATTATTTTGCCGAAACGCAACTCATCGTGGGACGTTCGCTGGTCATCGAAAGTAACTTCGATCCTGCGTTCGCCACACCGCGGTTGCTGGCCCTGCAAGAAAAGTATGGTTTTGTGCCGATCCAAATTCAGTGCCAGGCTGAGGGTGACGTGCTTTTTCGCCGTTTTCAGAAGCGTTCCGAGTCCGGCGAACGCCATCTGGGGCATGGTGACCATTTAAATTATGCCGAGTTTAAGACGGTTTTGCTCAATGGCGCAGTCCATCGCTTGGCCATTGGTGGTCCGGTGTTCGAAATCGATACAACGGATTTTCAGAAAATTGATTATTCGGTGCTGATTGGCGCCATCCAAGCAATCACTGATCCAAACCACGTTCAACCTAGAAAGTAAGGAACCAAATTATGAAAATTACCAAACTAGAAACCTTCCTCGTCAAGCCGCGCTGGCTCTTTCTGAAGATTCACACGGACGAAGGATTGGTCGGCCTGGGCGAACCGATTCTGGAAGGGCGCGCTTTAACGGTGGCCCAAGCCGTCGCAGAAGCTGGCGATTATCTGATCGGCCAAGACCCGACGCGGGTCATGCACCACTGGCAAGCGATCTATAAACATGCCTTCTATCGCGGCGGCCCCATTTTGTCCAGCGCCCTCTCTGGCATCGAGCATGCGCTGTGGGATCTGGCTGGCAAGGCCGCGGGTGTGCCCGTCTACAAGTTGTTTGGCGGCCCTTTGCGCGACCGGATCAAGGTCTACAAAGGCGTCGGCGGTGCGACGGTTGAAGATGCGGTGAATAATGCCAAAGCCGCGGTTGCCTTAGGTTTCTTGGCGCTCAAAACCGGCGTCGTTAGCGCCAGCGCGGTGGGCACCGTGAATTACCGGGCACGACAAGAGGCGGGTGAAGAGATGCCGCCTCAACAAGGCATTCCACACCGGCCCGCGCGCATTATAGAGACGCCAGGCTTTGTGGGCCGCGTGGTTGATCGGTTCGCCGCCATCCGCGAGGCCGTTGGCAATGAGATCGACATTGCCATTGACTTTCACGGCGCCGTTAGCCCCCAGACTGCTATGCTCCTGATCAAGGCGCTGGAACCCTATCAACCCTTATTTGTCGAAGAGCCGGTGCAGTGCCAAAATGTCGACATCTTGGCCGATATTGCCCGCAAAACCCATTTGCCCATTGCCACCGGCGAGCGTATCTTCACCAAATGGGGGTTCCGTGAAATTTTAGAAAAACGCGCTGCATCCATACTACAACCAGATATCTCGCACTGCGGTGGCATCTTTGAGGCGCGCCTGATTGCGGGCATGGCCGAGTCCTATTATGCGGCGGTTGCGCCGCACTGTCCGTTGGGGCCGATCTCATTGGCCGCAGGCTTGCATCTCGACGCGTCGATTCCTAACTTTCTAGCGCAAGAGCACACAACCTTCGGCGCGGGCTATTTGAAAGACCCCTTTGTCTTCAAAGATGGCTATCTGGAATTGCCCACCAAGCCGGGCTTGGGCATCGAGTTGGATGAAGAGGCGATGGTCGACAAAATCGGTCATGACTGGAAGAATCCGCAGGCGTTCCATCCCGATGATGGCGCGGCGATCGACTGGTAAAGGTGATCGAGGGCAAGTGGCGCGTTTTTAGATGAGCACCACTTGCCCGCATGCTGTGCGATTTGGCAAAGGCCAAATCGCACAGCATGCGGGCAAGAAATCTAACCTCTCGGTTGTAACCCAATGCCCCGTGGCACGTTCGTTGGCATTGTATCCGCCAGCAACCAGGCCCCATCTGCCGCTTGCGCCACCCATCCTTCTATAACTGGATTATCGGCTGGGGTGTAGCGCACGCACCACCAGGTAAGCTCGTCGCGCACCGTTGATGCCCCTATGATCATAAGCGCTTGGCCGGGGTCTAGGATTGCCAGGGTGTCGGTTGCCTCTTTGCCCACGTAGCCGGGCGTTTGGCGCAAGCGCACCCCTGTCTGCGTGTAGACTGGCTGCCCTACCTGGAAGATTGGCCATTCATTCGGACGTAGCGGCTGGATCGGTTGTGGCAGACTATCTACCTGAGCCTTTAACGCTGTGGCGCGCTCGCGATAGAGCGTAAAGAGCTCGTCGAAGTCATTGCCATGCCATTGGCGATCCATGCCCGAGTCGGTATCACCGTCGCCAATATCGCCACCCACTGGCATAAAGCCCCATTGCATATAGCCACTGGCCCCAAAGCCAAACCAGCGATCCATGTCGCGTCGTGTCTGTTCCACGCGGACCCCAGCATAGTGCTGACCAAAGCCAGCCTCTTCGATAATGAAAGGTTTGTTGAGCACGCGGGCATAATCGTAGTCTGGTTTGTTGGCGTACTCCTCGTTGTAGCAGTGGACGGTCAAGAAATCAAACTCGGGACCGCCATAGAGTTGCCGCCACAAATTGCCTTCATCGAGCGAGGCGTGGCTTGTACTGATCATGCCGGTTGTCACCAGATGATTGGCATCAATGCGTTTGATCTCGCGCGCAACGCCCTGCATAAAAGCGAGGAAGGCCGCGCGGCCAGGGTCTTGGTAGGCGGGTTCGTATTTAAGTTCGTTGCCAATTTCCCAGGCAAAGATCCGTGGATCATTCTTGAATTCTGCCACTATCGCCCGCACAAAAGGGAGGTAGCGTTCCTGATAGCCGTCGCGATAGAATTCACCTTTGAGCAGTTCGTGAGTAAAATTCGGGTCTGGATCAAGCCGCGCATAGAAATGATCGTCGCCAGGGATACGGAAATCGGTGCTTTTGTAGAAATCTACAAAGGCTGGGATCAGGTACAGACCCTGGCTTTCGATCACATCCAGCGTCGTGTGCAGCAGCGCAATCGTATCGACAATAGTGGCATTGACGCAGGGCAGAAAGACCCGCACGACCGATGCACCCATGGCCTGCGCCTGTTGCACCGCTTGTTGGCGGTGGGCAGAGGTGGTGTACTGCAGCATGCTGGTGCGGCCGCTGCCATAATAGATGAGCCCGCGCAAATTGACGCCAATGAAGCGCAGGATATGGCCTTGGACCACAAACTCACGACCGATGACGCCCATAAAAGCGTCGCCGCCGGTCCCACGCGCCTGTACGGCGGTTAGCAACGGTTCCAATCCAATCTCTACCGCTAAATTTTCTGGCAAGTCGGCGCGTAACGTAACATCTGCCACAAAAGGTTGCATCCCGGCGGCTTCAACCTCGACGCGATACGTTCCTTCTGGCAGATTCGCCAATCGAAATCGCCCAGCCGCCGTGGTAGTCACCGTGAGCACATAGCGATCTTCGCCGGTTGTGCGCGGCAGCATATAGGTGTGGCTGGCGAGCAGATGTTTACTCTTTTTGTCCAAGGTTGGGTTATAGGCAGCAAACTGGCGTCGGAACGACGCATAATTGATCCCCGCTACTTTGCCCTGCACCAGATCGCGCCAAGCCTGATCGAGCGTACCGCTGTAGCCCGTCACCACCCGATCCCACAAGAAGGCTGGCGTGACGGTTGCCGCGGCTGGCAAATAATAGGTTTGGTTGCCCACAAAGTGACCGCCGCTCTGCGCCAACGCTGGATTGGCGATGAAGGCCTGCTGTTTGAACGCGTGCCATGTCAGGCCGGCGACCTCACGGGCCACAAAGCGATCCCATGCATTGCGCAAATTGCCACTAAACCCCGTTACGGGCCGCGACCAACTGATCGCGCCTGGTTGATCCCATGCCGCGCCGCGCACGTTGCCGAGCGTGGCCAGGTGGCCCACCAATCGTACAGTTGCCCCAGCGACCGGCTGCGCGCCGAAGAATACCCGGCCGGTGAAGGTCACGCGGCGGGTCGGCAATCCTTGCACGGCGCGCGGGATTGCCTGATCGGCCAGGGCGCCGATCCGATCAATCAGATGCAAATTGCGCCCCTCGTTGTCCGCACCCAGATGCCGGAAAGTCGCCCAGTCGCCGCGGTGGCCAACCTGATAGAGACATGCCCCCACCACATCCTGATCCTGACCTAACTGGCTGTTATACCAAGCCAGTGATTCCCAATAGCGATTTTCGTCGAGCGGCTCACGCTGGTTGAGCCAACCTTCGTCGGGGTTTTCGGGATGGCCGTAGGCGCGAGTCAGGCCGGCTTCGGTGATGATCACCTGATGGCGCCCGCCATATTGCGCGCGCACAGCCGCCAAAATGCCGCGATAGAGGCCGGCGCTGGTCTCCACGCCGGCGCCGGGCATGAGCGCCGGCCAGCCATATTCATGGAAACCCAGATAGGTCGATGCCGCTAATGTTTGCGGGAAGAAGCTTAAGTAGTGGGCAGGTTCGGTAAAATTACCCGCAGCAAAGTTGAAGGCTACCGCCTCAATGCCTTCTTGCATGAGCCGCGCCCGAAAGGCAACTTGGAAGCGATCATACGCGTCGTAGAGCCGATGATACGTCTCGGGTTGTTCGCGATAACTGCTGGATGCCGGACCGGGCAGGCTTTCGTTGAGGCTCATCCAGGCATCAATGAAGAGGCGACCATTGGCGGCGCGTTTGGTGAACTTGCCGAAATCGTAGCCCAGAATTCTCTCGGCAAAGCGCTGGCCTTCGCTTGTGGGGTCGCCACTTTCGAGCATCGCGCGCTGCGCCTCGTTGGTTACATAATAGCGACCGACAATCAAGGCGTTGGGGGCGCGGAAGGCGCGAATTTCGTTGAGCAGCATGTCGTTGGCCGCGTCTTCGTGGATCAGCATCACCGGCGGACGCGCCCGACTGATGGCATCCCATAGCCCATTATCGTTGTTGGTGGCATGCAGATAGAAGCCCAGCCGATTGCCGGGCACTTGAGCGGGGGCAGGTGGCTCCATGGGTGGCGGTTCTACCGGCATGGCCGCAAGCAATTGATCTTCACCCACGGCCTCGGCCACCCATCCTTCAAGTATCTGGCCACTGGTCAGAACCACGCTCACCGGCCACCAGGTCAATTCGTCGGCTACTGTCGCCGCGCCAATGACGGTACAGACCGTACGCGCTGGCAAGATCGCGAGCACGGCTGGGGGAACGTCACCGCGGTAGCCGGGGGCGGCCCGCAAATTGACGGCAGTGCAAGTGTAGATCTGTTGGTTCGGTTGGAAAGTCATGGTCGGCTCCTTTGGGGTTAAGGCTTGCCTGGCATTCTGGGCTAGAATGAGCAAGCATACGCACGTCTGGCAAGCGCGCTGCGGTTGAAACCGCAGCCTGACACGGGAAACCCTGGCTGAAGCAGGTTAGGTGGATACGCTTGCAACCGAGCTTTAGTCTGGTTCCTGGATCAGCCACCGAATTAATGATGGTCTTTACCAAAATATCCACTGACGAGGGGCTAGACGCACGGCGTGCTCGCTCAACGCCTGGCCCCTTTATTTTGGTAAAGACCATGAACAAAGGCTGTCAATGCCGGGCTTCAACAAACGGGGCTTGGGCGCCTCTATCGCTCTAGGTCTTAGTATAACCTAGGCTGCGTTGATCTCACGTTGATTGAATGAAGCGCGTGTATGATCAGGAAGCCCTTGCGGCTGAACCGTTATCCATCCAATTAGCCGGCAAGGGTAACTACTATTGTTTCTTAATAAATTGCAGTCGGAGCTAACAATGTGTACAATATTCAATGTAATAGATTCAATGTAACACTCCACACTTTATAAACCCGTCACCTGGATGCTTACAAAGAAAGAAAATTAACCATGAAACGAAAAATATTAATCACCGGTGCGGCTGGTCGCATTGGTAGTTTTCTGACAAACCAGTGGAAAGATCAGTATGATCTCGTGCTGACCGATGTGCGCGCGCCCAAAGAGACGTTTGGCTTTCCCTTCACCTCGGCCAATTTGACCGAAATGGAGAAGATCCAGGCGCTCTGCCAGGGCATCGACACCGTGATCCACCTGGGCGCCGACCCCAGCATGGAGGCTGCTTGGGAAAGCTTGTTGCCCAACAACATTATCGGTACGTACAATGTCTTTGAGGCCGCCGCGCAAGCGAATGTGCGCCGTGTCGTCTACGCCAGTAGTGTCAACGCCGTTTTTGGCTACCCGGTTGACCAGCAAGTGCATACGAGCATGCCGGTCTATCCGATCAATCTGTATGGCGCCACCAAATGCTGGGGCGAGGCGGCGGCCCGCGTCTATGCCCACTTGAAGAAATTTTCGGCCATCTGCCTGCGCTTTGGGGCCGTCTCCTACCGCCCAGGCACGAACCCCGAATATGATGGCCGCTATACGCCTGATTATGAATATCTTGATATCATTTTGACGATGGAAGATCTGACCAAATTGGTCACGGCCAGCGTTGAAGCGGCGGACGACCTCTGGTATGGCGTCTTCCAAGGCGTTTCCAACAATCGCTGGAAACGGCTGGACATTACAGATGCCCGCGCCATCATCGGTTATGAACCAACTGATGACGCCTTTACCTTTATTAAACCATTGGGCAGCGAATAGCTGATTTGGCCACGAATTATACGAATGTAAACGATACCTGCCGCTCTTTTCCCTGATTCGTATAAATTCGTGTCAATTATCGCTGCAGTTGCCTATTTGTCCTTGCGTGTTTGTGCCACGAGCCTAGGAAATGCCAGTGCAATCAAAAAGATTTAGCATTCTTGCCGAACGTGATATCAATAAAGAGACCTTTGTCGAACCCTGGCCAGAAGCGGGGCTGATCGTCACCGACAGTCCCTATGATCCGGCGCCCAGTTTGCGGATCGAAAATGGTCGGATTGTTGAGATGGACGGCAAAGCCCGCGTCGATTTCGACGCCATCGACATCTGGATCGCTGACCACGGGCTTAATCTAGCTGTGGCGGCAGAGGCGATGGCAACGCCGTCGCAACAGATCGCCCACATGCTAGCCGACATCAACATCACCCAACAGGCTGTACGCCGGCTGGCCGAAGGCTGTACACCCGCCAAGCTGTGTGAAATTATCCGCCACATGAACGTGCTGGAAATGATGATGGGGCTGGCAAAAATGCGCGTGCGGCGCACCCCGGCCAATCAGGCGCATGTCACGAACTGGCGTGAGCATCCAGCGTTATTGGCAGCAGATGCCGCGGAAGCGGCGTTGCGTGGTTTTGCCGAAGTAGAGACGACGGTGCGGGTGGCGCGCAATGCGCCGCTCAACGCCTTAGCGATCCTGGTTGGTGTGCAGACCGGGCGCGGTGGTGTGCTGACCCAATGTTCGGTTGAAGAAGCCTTAGGGCTGAAACTGGCGATGAAAGGCCTGACGACGTATGCCGAAACACTTTCGGTCTATGGCACCGAGCGCACCTTTGTCGATGGTGATGACACGCCTTGGTCCAAAGCATTTTTGGCCTCAGCCTATGCGTCGCGCGGGGTTAAGGTGCGCTTTACATCGGGCACCGGTTCAGAAGCACTGATGGGCAATGCGGAACAATGTTCGATGCTCTATCTGGAAGCGCGCTGTCTGTTGATCACGCGCGGCGCGGGCAGTCAGGGCGTGCAAAACGGCTCAATTTCTTGCATCGCCCTGCCAGAATCGTTGCCGGGTGGGGTGCGCGCCGTGTTGGCCGAGAATTTGCTCGCCTCCATGCTTGGTTTGGAAGTGGCGGCGGGGAATGATGCCTTGGCGTCGCATTCATCCATCCGCAAGACGGCCAAACTGATGCTCCAATTTATCCCCGGTGCGGACTTTATCTTCTCTGGCTATAGCGCCGTGCCGAAGCGCGATAATCTCTTTGGTGGCGGCAACTTTGATGCCGAAGATTTCGACGATTACAACGTTTTGCAACGCGATATGCAGGTCGATGGCGGTTTGCGCCCGATCAGCGAGCAAGAGGCGCTAGAGATTCGTCACGAGGGCGCGAAGGCGCTCCAAGCCGTCTATGCGGAACTAGGTTTTCCCCCGATCACAGAAGAAGAGATTATCGCGGCGACCATAGCCCACAGCAGCGACGACATGCCCGAACGCGATATTATTGTTGATCTGGCTGCGGCGGATGGCTTTTTGGCGGGCGAGCAAAACATGCTCACCATTGTCAACGCCTTGCAGAAACATGGGTTTATCAAGACCGCCGAGAACGTCCTGAAGATGGGGCGGCAGCGAGTGGCGGGTGACTATCTACAACCGTCGGCCATTTTTGATAAAAACTTCCATGTGCTCAGTGGGGTTAATGATGTCAACGATTACACTGGCCCCGGCACTGGCTACCGCTTGGAGAATGAACGTTGGGACGAAGTACAACGGATTCCGCAGGCTAAATCGCCGCGCGACTTTGTCAACCCACAAATTGGCGAACCAACCGAAAAATTGGTGGAAATCGGCCCAGTAAAACCAGGTTCACGCCAGGAAATTGTCGTGGCGGTTGGGCCGGCCTTTAACCAAGCCATGACACGCACAATTGGCGGCCTGGAACATGAAGATGTGCTCAAGGCCATCCTCACCGGCGTGGCCAGCGAAGGGTTGACGGCCCGCATTGTCAAAATTCACCAAAGCTCCGACTGCGCCGCCATCGGCCATATCGGCGCAGACTTGAGTGGATCGGGCATTGCAATTGGTATGCAATCGCGCGGGACAACGGTGATTCACAAAAAGGGCTTGGCCCGGCTTAACAATTTGGAGCTCTTCCCGCAATCGCCCAGTTTGACGCTCGAACACTACGAAGCCATCGGGCGCAATGCGGCGCGTTATGCCAAAGGTGTGCCCACCAGGCCGGTGGCCGTCAAGATCGACAACTGGGCGCGCTTGAAATTGATCGTCAAGACCGCACTGTTGCACCGCCGTGAGACCGAACAGATCACCGATCAGCCGCCCGGCGAATTGTTGTTTGATTGGGAGCCGGAGGTGTAGCCTTTATGGAACAGGATAAAACTTTGAAAACAGCCCAGCCGCAATATCCATTAATGGAAAATCACGCCGAGACGTTACGCGCGGCCAGCGGACGCAGTGTTAATGAGATCGACTTAGCGGCCGCATTGGCCGACGAACTTTCGCCTGATGATCTACAGATCAGCGCCGAGACGTTGCGCGCCCAGGCGCAGATTGCCGCCCAGGCGAGTTTTACGCAACTGGCCGAAAATTTATCACGCGCCGCCGAACTGACCGCCGTGCCCAATGAGGAATTATTGAATATGTACACCGCCGTGCGCCCCGGCCGTTCGACCTACGCGGAGTTACAGACACTGGCTGAGACGTTGGAAACCACCTATCATGCGCCACTCAATGCTCAACTGGTGCGGGAGGCGGCGGCGGTTTATCAGCAGCGGAATATGTTAAAACGTAATTTGTAAAGTTACTTGTTTTTCACGTAAAAGTGTGTTACACTGTTTTACGTGGAGGTAAATGATGGCAATAGAAATCAGTGAAAAACAAAATGTTACATTGGCAATTCCCAAATCTCTCTTGCGCAAAGCAAAAGTGGTGGCCGCTGAACGCCAAACTTCGTTGTCTGCTTTGCTAACTCAATTATTGGCCACGCTGGTTGAGCAAGAAGATCAATATGAGCAGGCACGTCAGCGTAGTCTAGCTTTGCTAGAGCAAGGGTTTGAGCTAGGAACTCAGGGTAAGATCCCATGGAGTCGTGACGAATTGCATGAGCGATGATATAATCTTTCAGTTTGTTGATACAAATATATTTGTCTACGCCTACGATACGACAGCCGGCGCACAACATAAGCATAGCAAGTTACTTTTGCAGCAATTATGGAATACACGTCGCGGCGCGATTAGTATCCAAGTATTACAAGAATTTTATGTCAACATTACACGAAAGATCACCATTCCGCTGAGTAGTGATATGGCAAAGCAAATTATTAGAGATCTGCAAACCTGGAAAGTGCATTCGCCTACAACCGCTGATATATTAGGTGCGATTGATATTCAAAAGCGCTATCAGATCTCTTTTTGGGATGCTTTAATCGTCCGTAGCGCGGCGCAAGTTGGCTGTGATAGGATTTGGTCTGAAGATTTGAACCCCGGTCAATTGTATGAAGGGATTCGCGTTAGCAATCCATTTGCCGATGCAGAAGCAACATGATCATACTTATTGCTAACCAATGGAAGTGATTGTGATGGAACAATTCGATGTTTTTCACCGACTGCGAATAAACCAACAAAAATTTGAGCACTTTCCGATTCAATCACTAGCGATTTTTGGTTCTGTTGCGCGGAATGAAGCGCGCTTGGATAGTGATGTAGATATTCTGGTCGAGTTTAGACCAGATGCGCAGATTGGCCTTTTTGAATTCGTTCGGCTCCAACGCCTGTTAAGTGATATTCTCGGCGCGCCTGTTGATCTAGTTACACCCGCCGCATTACGCAAAGAAATGCGTGAACAGATTCTGGCGGAGGCAATTCCTGTTGCCTAGAAATTGGAAATTTGGTTTGCCTGATTTACGCACCCGCTATCATATTGTCAGCTTGGGTATTTTGGGCTCTTATGTTCGAGGCGAACAGCGCAAAACAGCCGACTTAGAAGCATCTCCGAAACCCTGATGCCTGCCATCCTCCTTGCTCAAATTGCACCCCAGCGTAGCACCCAATATACGGCGTTGGCCCAAGATTTAGCTGTTCAGGAATTACAGCTATCGCCCTTTGGAGGGCAGATCAGCCATATAAAACCGCTGACGCTGGGT
>JAPLGZ010000756.1 GCA_026389895.1 Chloroflexota bacterium
GCACATCGCGAAAATGGGCGAAGAAGAGCTTCTGGCGGCGCCCAAAATAGCGAATCGCCGCCGGAATATCGACATTGCCCATCGCCGCAAAGTTACCCTGGCAATAGGTGATGCCATTATAGTCACTGGGCGCCAGCTCAATCACGCGCGTAAAGGCGTCCATGTCGCGCATAATGCGGGCCAGACCGAGCACGGGCGACATGGGCGGATCATCCGGGTGGAGCGCCAGTTTAACCTTGGCCGCCTCTGCCACGGGGAGCACCCGTTGCAAGAAATAGCTAAAATTCGCCCACATCTGTTCATCGGTCGTTTCACCGGCATAGGTTGGCGGGGCATTGATCAGTTGCCCGGCGTCGAACTTGGTGACCAGGGCATCCCCGCGCCCGCGCACCGCGGTAGAGGTGCGCAGCCAATTGAAGACGGCCATAAAGTTGTAACAATAGATTGGAATGCCGGCGCGACCCATGTTGGTGATGCTTTCGCAGAGGCGCGCCAGGTCTTCATCTCGACCGGGCAGGCCCAGCGTAATCCGATCCGAGAGCTGGTAGCCTTCAATCACAGAAAGCGTCAAGCCGGCATCCTCAACCTGTTGGCGCAGGTGCAACAGATCCATATAACGCCATGCGGGGCCTTGTTCCCGTTCGGGTGTCATCGGCACACCAGGCATGGTGGTCACAACATCCGTCATCCCCATCTGTTTCGCCAGCCGCAGATCCGCTTCGGCCAATGGCCGGGAAACCATTGCTAGTCTCATTTCTGCTCTCCCATCTTGTTGGTGATGCATGGAGTGAAAAGCGGTTACACAGAGTTACACGGAGGGGGCACAGAGTTACACAGAGAAACAACAAAGAAAATTTGTTTTTCCTCTGTGTAACTCTGTGCCTTCTCTGCGTGCTCTGTGTAACCGCTTTTTATCGTACGTACGTTTAATCATTTGGCGCGTTTATCAGCGCCAGTGACGCCTATGCCGGGGGATCTTCCTGGAAGAGTGTGATCCCGATTTCCAAATATTTGGCGCGCTCTTCGGGTTTGGTGGCTGTACCCATCGCCAGACGGATGTTCGTCCCCTGTAGTTGGGCGGCGACGTTGCGCATGCAATCATCGACATTTTGTAATGGGTATCCTGGATGGCCTTCGAGGCTGAAGGAGAGATCATTAGGGCCAAAGGTTACCACGCTGACGCCTGGTTTGGCCAGTTGCCGTATGTTAGTGACAGCCTCTACCGACTCTACCTGGATGCTCAACACCACATAGTCGTTCCACCAAGCCGCATAAGCGAGCCGATCCATACCGCGGGCGACGCTGCGCAGACCTCGGCGGGCCGAGCCGCCCCAACTGCGCCGTCCCTGCTGCGCATAATACGTATAGGCGATCGCGTCATCGACCGTCGCCGGCTCCATCACCTCGGGCACTAACACGGCACTGAACCCCAAGTCTAGATAGCGCCCGCACAAATAGGCATGGCGGGTATGTGGGATGCGTAATTGGACATCGATCCCTAAAGCCTCGGCGGCTGCACAATAATTCACCAACTGTTCTTCACTAAAGGCCGTATGCTGGCCATCGATCCAGATATAGTCGTACTTGCCCTTCGACCATACATCGGCCAACTCTTGCTGGTTCATGGTCACCGAGCCGCGCAGGGCCACCAGCACTTCGCCGGCTTGGATGCGCTGTCTGAGTGTTTTTGTTTGAGCCATCTTTTTTCCTTATCCTGGATTTTGGTCTGTTTTTTAGAATTTATGCGCCCACAATTAGGCGCAGATCGTTGTTGCCTATTCGCCAGAACCGTGGCACCTTTTGTACTTTTTGCCGCTGCCACACCAACAAGGATCATTGCGATCGAGCTTAATCGGTGCCAACAACACACCTTTTAGGTAGTACCAACGGTCACTTTGCCGGATAAATTCTGACTTCTCGTGTAATTGACCAAAGACGCCCTTGTTTTTGTAGAACGCCACAAACTCGACCACGCCCACGCCCGCGGCAATTTGGCTTTCGTCGGTGTGCAGCACGCGCAAAGCCAGCCATTGGGTCTCTGCCATCGTCTGGGCCAACGTTTCGCGATCCGCTGCCGTGCGCTGCGAAGGATGGTGGGTGGCGATCAGATAATCAATGTTGCCTGTGCAAAATGCGCTATAGCGTGAACGCATCAACTGCTCTGGCGAGGTCGGTTTTGCCTGGCCCGTTAAGAAAGGCGCGCAGCAATCGGTGCCTGTTTTTCCGCTGCCACAAGGGCAAGCTGCCTGGGACATAAGGTTTAGCTAGCCAACATGGCGACCATACGGCGCAAGTTGTCGTGACCAATCTGGATGCCCATCAGCACATCTTCGATGCCCTCGTATTCAATCGAGAGCACGCCCTGATAGCCATCGCGCTGCATCACTTTCAGGCACTGCATGATGGGCACATTGCCATGCCCGATAATGGCCCCGCGCAGATAGTTGCCGGCGCGCGACTGGAACCAGCCCTTGCCCGGCGCGACATCTGTTCCCGGCTTTACGTGGAAATCCTTGGCGTGACAATGAAAGGCAAAGGGCATCAGCCGTGCCACCGCGCTGGCCGGATCTTCATCCGCGCAGAGGAAATTGCCCATGTCCACCAACACGCCGAAATTTGGATGATCGACGGCGGTGATCAACTTCTCCACGCGAAAACTCTCCTGGCAGAAGAAACCATGATTTTCCACCATTGTCTTGATGCCTTTGCTCGCGGCATACTTTGTCACCGCGCGGCAGCCTTCGGCCACGCGCGGCAGGGCTGCATCAAAGCTCTTGGGTCCTACATGATCCGCCGGCCAACCAAAGGTGCCATCATGGCGCAT
>JAPLGZ010000248.1 GCA_026389895.1 Chloroflexota bacterium
ACGACTATTTGGCTTATCGCAGTCGGCATCGGGGCGAATTTTATGTCAACGACCGGGATGTGAGCGAGCGCTATATCATTCATGTACTCGATGAAAATGCGTTGCCCGTACATGACGCCACGGTCGAAATTTATGCCGACGATCAGGTCGTCTTTACTGGGCATACCGATGCCGGCGGCCAGCTCTTATTCCATCCGCGGGCGCTGAATGAGACCTATCCATTGCGTAATGCTAGCGAGTTTCGGGTGGTAGCCAAGAAAGGGTATGTGGCACAGAAACAGACCTTTGCCCGCAATGGGGGGGCGTCATGGCGCTTAACCTTGACCGACCCAGCGCGCGCAGACTACACCCAATTAGATCTCGTCTTCTTGATCGACGCTACCGGCTCGATGGGTGACGAGATCGATAAGCTGAAGGCATCAATGGCCGATGTCGCAGATCAGATTGCTGGATTGCCGACCAAACCGGATGTCCGGTATGGGCTGGTAGCTTATCGGGATCGGGGTGATGCGTATGTGGTGCAACCGCATGATTTTACCTATAACTTGCAAGATTTTCAGCGCGATCTCGCGGCGTTGCGGGCCGATGGTGGTGGCGACACCCCCGAATCACTCAACGAAGCGCTGCATACGTCGCTCAATCAACTGAGTTGGCGCAATGAGAACACGGTGCGCCTGATCATCCTGGTCGCAGACGCCCCGCCGCATCTGGATTATGGTGAACCATTCAGCTATGACAGCGATATGATCGAGATGGTGCAGCGCGGCATCAAAATCTTCCCCGTCGGCGCGAGTAATTTGGAAGGCGATGGTGAGTATATCTTCCGCCAACTAGCCCAATTTACCGGGGGGAAATTTGTCTTCCTCACCTATGAAAACGGCAGCGATCCAAGCAGCGGGCCTGGCACCGAGACCGATCACGATGTGGACAATTATTCGGTGGATACGCTGGACAAATTGGTGGTGCGCTTGGTGCGCGACGAGCTGGCGAAACTTTCAACGCCCGTGAAAGTGGCGGAGCAACCCATCAATCCACCAACCAATCAACCGGTCGTGCAGCAACAACCATCACCGGTGGCAACGCCGATTATTGCACAGGCGCCCGCGCAAACAGTCTTTTGTACAGTCGAGTTGAACTTGGGGCGTAATGATTGCGGCAATATTGGGGGTGTGACAGTCCTGGAAGAGAGTGGCAATATAAGTCTGCTACGTCTGACACTCGATCCACACAGTACAGGCTACGTCAAGGCACGTTTTGATATTACGTATGGCAATACCCCCAGTGGTCTGTCGGTTGACATTGGCGACTCAATCTCTAATGATGGATACGGCGGTGACAACGGCAACCAGAGCAACAATGCGGAGGTGCAGATCGCGGGCAATGAGTTGAGCATCTATGGCAATGATACCACCAAGGCGAGTGAGACGATCGATCATAAGCGCCAACTGAAATTATTACGCAATGCGGTGCGGGCGGGCGAAACTATTTCGCTCGAAGTGTCGAACGAGCGCCTCGGCCTCAATACGGCGAGCGGCATCGAAGTCATCAATTCACCCTATCTTTTTGCGCTCAATGGTCAAGCAGATCGCCTAGGCAGCAACAATTACGACATCTATGCCGCTTTCAATTGCCCAGTTGTCTGTAATACCGCGGGCGCCGGCGTCACCAAAGTCGTGATTACCTTGTATCCGGCTCCGTAAAATGGCCTTCCGTTGCGTCACTTTAGCGAGGCACTTCACTAAAGTGACGCAACGGAACTTTTTATGAACGAGGTGCGTCTGATTGCCAGACAACATTCGTTGCTCTATCCACCCTCTTCTCAAAACACTGTGATACTAGAAAGGATCTCCCCATGCCCCGAGCTTTGGATTTTCGTCTCATCCTATTCCGTAAAGCTGGCATAATTGTGGTTGCTGGCCTTCTCCTGCTCTTTTTGTCGTTTTTTGTCAAGCATGCCTGGGCGGACCAACCGAATGTCGCACCCGACGCCCCAGGTAGCATCGCTGGCAGCGTGATGAATGACGCGAATACGCCATTAATGGGTATTGAAGTGACGATTTTTCAACAAACAACCAATAATCCTTGGCAACTGCTGCGCACAGTGCAGACCGATGCTCGCGGCACCTACAAGATTACTTTGCTGAGCGCCGGTATCTACCGGTTACGGTTTCGCGATCCTCATGACGACTTGGCGCAACTATACTATCCCAACGCCGCAACGGTTGAGACAGCTACGGATATTGTGGTTGCAGGCGTTAACCTAACCAACATCAATATGGTGTTAGCGAGCGGCGGGCGCATTACTGGTGCAGTGACCACGACACTGGCGAGCCTGGCTGCGGCGCCCGGCAATGGATATTCGAATTATTTTGTCGTGCGGGCGATGCAAATGGTTGGCGCGAAATGGGTGGATGTGCGCACCGTAACGCCACTGTTAGGCGCCACTAGCTATACGATCAATGGTTTGCCAGCGGGTATGTATCGGGTCTGCACGACGAACAGCAATTTCTATGGACAAATTTACCCAGGGTCTTATTACGATCCGTATCAAGAATGTTATGCCGATGTTTATGCCGCAGATGACGCCACGGATGTAAAGGTAGAGGCCGGCGCGACTACTGCCAATATTGACTTTGTGTTGGGTGATGGTGCGGATCTGGCACAAATTGGCGGCACGGTGACCGGCGCGCAAGGTGAACCCTTGGCAAAGATTCGCGTGCTCGCCCAGCCGCAGTTGAACTCTGGCGGAGAATGGGCGCAAGTTACAGATACCAACAGTTCGGGCGTTTATCAGTTGCCCAACCTAAAACCTGGCGCTTACACCATTTCCTTCTTCGATACAAGTGGTGCGCATATCTCCGAACTATACAATAAGGCGATGACAGCTGACGTAGCCCAGTTGGTGACGATCAAGAACAGAGAAAAGCACACCGATCTCAACGCGAGCTTAACGGTTGCCAGCCACATTACCGGGCGGCTGACCGTTGAAGGAGACTCCCCACCCAACGGATACATGAC
Organism: Chloroflexota bacterium; assembly: GCA_026389895.1. Taxonomy (GTDB): domain Bacteria; phylum Chloroflexota; class Anaerolineae; order Caldilineales; family Caldilineaceae; genus JAPLGZ01. The sequence goes on from JAPLGZ010000248.1 coordinate 3,019, forward strand.
GGCCTACCGCAAAACCGATCAAGGGTGGCAGCCAGGCTATGGCTCCACTTTCTATGCCCAGGTTGATTCTAGTACAGGTCACTACGATATCGGCGGATTGACGGCGGGCGTCTACAAAATTAATGGGTATGGTGCGGTAGAAGGTCCTGGTTATCCTTCCTACTATGGTTTTTATGGGGGCTCAACGTTTGAGCAGGCGACACCGATCACGCTTACCGTGGCCGCCACAAGAACAGAGGTCAATTTCAACCTGACGGGTCCGCCACTGTTTACATCAGAACTCTCGGGTGTTGTGACGGCCAAAGGCACACCTCTGCCGGGGATCAAAGTCTCGCTGTATGATGGTGACTGTTGTCCTGGTTTACCACCCATAGCGGGCACACCGATTCCGCTGCCGACGGTAACCCCAATGCCAGCCAGTTCGACGGGTGCGCTTGCCAGCCATGTCGATATCCCTGAAACAAAACTAGCGGTGCGTGATACAAAACCGCGCGTCTACGTCTATACAGACGCGAACGGTCATTATACGATTGGTGGCTTAACCGATAGCATGTATTTCGTGGGGTTTTCCGATCCGGCGGGCGGCTACGCGACCACCTATTATGAAAACCAACCTGCGCTGCAGATTGCCGAACGGTTCTGGTTGCAGGGCACGCAGGTGCTCTTGTCCAATGGCGCGGTGGCGTCTAGTGTCAACGCGTCGTTGGTGCGGGGCGGCGGCATCAGCGGCAATGTCCATTTGAAGAATGGTACACCGGTGGCCAATGTGGCGGTAAGCGTCCTATTAGCTTTACCTCAATATGGTCTACAACCGCTGAGCAGCGAGGAGCAGACGGACGCGGCGGGTAATTTTACGCTCAAAGGCCTGCCCGCCGGCGTCTATTATCTCTGCTTTTCCGATCAGAGTGGCAAATATCAGACCGAGTGTTACGGCGCCCCTTTGCCCTCTTACTCACCTGAGATGGGGATTCCGATCATTGTGCAGCCGGATCAGGTTACCAGCGGCATCAACCTCATCTTAGGGCCGAAAGAGACCACCTACCTACCCCTTGTGCAGCAGAACGCGCCGCCAACGGCCTACTTCAACGTGGTGACCGTCAGCCATTGTGAACGCCAAGCAGCCGGCAACTGGTTTGAAGGCACGATTTCAATCCATGGCCAGCCAAAGGATGGTTACAAAGTTGTCTATAGCTTCTTGCCCGAGGGTCCTTGGTTAACCGCGCCAGCCATCTCAGGCCCGCACGCAGATTATCCTGGCTGGAGGACCGGGTATTACAGCCAGATCATTCAGGCGCATACCCCGGTCGCCGGCGAGTGGTATGTCTGGGTTGTCGATGACAGTGGCAGACGGACCTCTGAAATCGCCCATTGGACCAGCACAGGGCCGGGGAAAGGTTGCAACCAAGCGGTGGTTGATTTTGATAGTCGTTAGAGGGCTGCTGGACGCCGCCAGAAAAGTTTCTACTTGGTTACACGCCGAGGCTGAGCTTACTCTTCATTCGATGGGTTCAGTGAGATTGCCTATACTAGATTTATTAACGCACGTTACGCAAGAGTTAAAGTTTTGACGCAGAGGCGCAGAGAACGACCAAGTAAAACGAAAACCCGTTCATCATGGGCCAGTTGCCTGGTTTTTTCTCTGCACCTTTGCGCCTCTGCGTTACATCTTAATCTCGTATACTTGGGTCAATGCCGCCGCAACGCTACTTTAAGATCAGCTCGGTCTGTGGCTGCCCCAGGAAGACGGCCCCCTGCTCGGTGATGACGACATCTTCTTCGATCCCCATGTAGCCATATCCTGGCACAAACAAACCCGGTTCTACGGTATAGACATGGCCAACTTCTAATGGACGATTGGGCGTGTCGCCGTAGCGCTCCCATTCTGGCCCCAAAATACCGCCGCCATCATGACAGGCGCGACCGAGGTGATGGCCGGTGGCATACTTAAATTCGGGATACCCCGCCGCGGTGATCACCTGGCGCGCCACCGCATCGACAGCTTTGCCCAGCACACCTGGCTTCATGGCATCCACCGCGGCCTGAATGGCGCGCACAACGGTGGCGAACCCCTGTTGCACGGGCGCAGGAGCGGCGCTTTCCCCTGGGCGTAAGAAGTAGAGCACCCGTTGGATGTCTGAACAATAATCGTTCTGGCGCACACCAAAATCGAAATGGAGTAAATGCCCCGGCTGCACCACCACATCGGTGGGACCAGCATGCCCGATGGGTGTATCTGGCCCACTGTTGACGGCTGGGCAACTGGCGCTTTCCCAGGACGTAGTGAGCCCCAATGCCTGGACGCGCGCATGCATAAACTGGCCGATCTGCTGCTCGGTCATGCCCACTTGCACATAGTCGAACGTCTGTTGATAGAGGGCAAATGTAGTAGCAATGGCCGTCTCGATACGTTCAATCTCGGTTGTGGTCTTGCGCCCGCGCAATTTATTGATCAGGGTTTCGGCAGAGACAAAGCGGGCAGCAAACGGTGTATCTTTTAGATAGCCAATCAATAATTGGTAGAGGCCATGACTCAAGCCATCAGCGTGCGGATCGTTGACGGAATAGTTAAGCGCGATCTGCTGAGGATTGAGGCGTTTTAAGACTTCGAGCAGCGGTGGGCTAAACGCCTCGTGATAGGTGATCACCTCGGTATATGCACCAGACCGCCGGGCATTTTCAGCATCAAAATGGCCCATGATCGCAATCCGTTCACCGCTGCGCGTCAGGATAAAAGCGCTTTGCCAGGTGGCGTCGTGACCATAGATAAAGGGCAATACAGGGTCACCCCCAGCCGACGTTTCTCGCACAAACGTTAGCCAAAGATCGATGCCAGTTTCTTGCAAGATGCCAATCGCCTGCTGCACTTTTTCTCGGATCAAGGTGTAATCGGCGCCGATGGGCGTGGATGAATGGTCCATTATTCTGTTCCTTTTCGGGCATTTGTCTGTTTGGCCACAAGGATCCTTACGGCGTTCCTGGCAAAACAGCACAGATTTGTAAAATTAATTTCCTCTACACACCGATAAATTGTCTAATTGTAATTGACCAATTACGGTTTGGCCTATACAATGTAGCAAATATCTTCTTACCTTTTTGACTAACCTATGCTGCGTAATCTACCACTAGTCTAGACGAATTTCCATATTTCGGTTTTCTGAACCACCGTACGAGCGCGACGAACGCGCGTAAACGATCGAGTGGCACTAATTTGAATTCAGGAGCGCTCGTCACGGGATTGGAAAATTTCGCAAAAAAATCCGTAAGGTAGATTGTGCCCACTATCGTCATCGCTACGGACTCATATCCGCTATGTTACTTTCGCCAGGAATTTCTCGGTTATGAACAAGCAAGCCCTTCAAAAACCCCATTATTCACTGCCACTGCTGATCGTGTTGCACCTCTTGACCCTGCTTGTTGCGAGTTGCACGCAGGCCCAAGAGATGGTAGGCGAACATCCGCATGTCGCTTTGCCAACTGTTGTTGAAGCTTATTTGGAGAAATATCAGCCCGGTCCCTTGCCCCGGCTGTTTCAGACCACCTATCTCTATGACCGCAATGGCACCCAACTAGCCGAGATTTTTGGCGAGGGTCGCCGGGTCTGGATGCCATTGGATCAGATCTCGCCCTTTCTAATTGATGCCACAATTGCCACCGAGGACGCCACCTTTCGTACGAATGGCGGCATCGATCCATTCCGTGTGGCGATGGCACTGTGGCAAAACAACAATGAAGGTCGGGTGGTCTCGGGCGCCAGCACGATCACCATGCAGCTAGCACGTAATCTCTTTGTGGGCCAGGAAGAACGCTATAACAATTCGATGGACCGTAAGCTGCTCGAGGCCGGGTTGTCACAAGAATTGACCATACGCTACAGTAAAGATGAGTTGCTGGAGATGTACCTGAATTTGCTCAACTATGGCAACCTCGCGTATGGCCCAGAGGCGGCGGCGCAAGTTTACTTTGGCAAACATGCCAGTGAACTTACCCTGGCCGAAGCCACGTTACTGGCAGGGATTCCCCAACGCCCCGCCGCGCTAAACCCTTTTCGAGATTGGGTCGCGGTAAAACAACGCCAAAGTGTGGTGCTGGATCTGATGGTGAAACACAATACGCTCAGCCGTGCCGACGCCGACCAAGCCTACCGCAAACCAGTGGCCCTGAAAAGTGACATCAGCCCGACCACGATGTTAGCGCCCCATTTTGTCCAATATACCATCCAAACCTTAGATGCCCATTTGGGTGATGGATACACCCGCCGCTCGGGGCTTAATATCTATACCACGTTAGATTTGCGCATGCAAAACATTGCGCAGAAGATCGCCAGCGAAACGATTGCCAAAGTCAAGAAGCAATACAACATGAGCAACGCTTCGCTGGTGGCGTTGCGGCCAGGCACCAGCGAAGTGCTGGCCATGGTCGGCAGCGTCGATTTTAACGACGTCTCGATTGCCGGCCAGGTGAATGTAGCCATCATGCCTCGCCAGCCCGGCAGCACGATCAAACCCGTAATGTATACGACCGCTTTTAATGATCTGGTGATCAGCCCTGCCAGCATCTTCTTTGACACCCCGGTCTCCTACAATCTGGGTGCCAACCAATATTACCAGCCGCGCAACTACGACAATCAATTTCATGGTATGGTGACGGCGCGCACCGCGTTGGCGAACAGCTTTAATATCCCAGCCGTACGCCTCTATGATGGGATGGGCTTCGACCGTTTCGTCAAGGGGGCGCGGGCGATGGGCCTCGAAAGTTTGTCGGAAAAGGATCGCTGGCGTGGGTTGACACTGGCGCTGGGCAGCAAAGAGACGCCGTTGATTGAGATGGTGACAGCCTATAATACGATTGCCAGCGGCGGGCTGTACAGCGAACCCAAAGTGGTGGTGAAATTCCTGGACCACCAGGGCCAACCGGTTAACCCGTTGAAAGAAGTCGCGCCCGTGCAGGTCGTCTCCTCTGGTTCGGCCTTTTTGACCACCGATATTATGAGTGACAACACGGCGCGCACGTTCTCGTTTGGCGCCAATAGTGTACTGAAATTGAGTCGCCCTGCCGCCGTCAAAACCGGAACAACCAATGATTTTCGCGATAACTGGACAATTGGTTTTACGAAATATTTGGTGACGGGCGTCTGGGCAGGCAACAGCAATGGCCAGCCGATGGTCAATAGCACCGGCATTAGTGGCGCAGCGCCGATCTGGCATGATTTTATGGAAGCCGTGATCGCCGATCCCGATTTGCTACACTTACTGGGCGCGCCGAAAGACGATGCTAAAGCCTGGGAATTCACGCCGCCCGCGGATGTAGAACAACGGCCAGAGTGCCCGGCGCGCCTCGAGTGTCGCTCGGGGGGCGAGTATTTTAGCCGCGATTGGTTAAACGCCGCCGGCGCAGCTGGCCCACTGGCCGATAGTTTTGTGCGCGAAGAGACGGTCGCCGTCTATACGAATCGGTATAGTGACGACCCCGGTTGGCCGATCTACTGCGCCAAACCGGGTGGCAAGGAACGGACGCTGTTGCGCATGTCCAACGTTATGGGTCTGGCCACCGCCGATACACCGATTGCCGGCGGTAATCAGGACGTACAAGCACCAGCAACCGCGACCACAGCTAGCGAAGCGCCGGATCAGAATCAGGAGACCAAACTGGCCGAGCGGGCGCTTTCCACCGATGTGGGCAAGTTGCCCATTGCACGTGCCGCCAATAATCAGGTCGTCGTCATGTTCTATGCCGACATGGAGTTGGAGCGGCTACGTAAGGTCCGTTGGAGTCTAGCGCGTGGTTTGGCCGTCAATTTGGGGCCGTGCGATGCATTACAATATTACAGTGTGCAAGCTGGCGATTATTGGGGCAAATTGGCACAACGTTTTGGTTTGACGCTGGCCGATCTCCAAGGGGTAAATCCCCAATTCATCCGCGGTGAGGGTGTGTTGCACCCTGGGGATAAATTACTCGTGCCCGCTGGCACAGCCATCGAAATTGGCGACGGCAGCGGTGAATATTACACAGTGCAAGCCGGCGATTCCTGGATGAAAGTAGCCGAAAGCTTCGAAATCCCCTTACGCCTCTTGCAAAGTGTCAACCCCGAAGTCGTGCGGCCCTATTTTATCCTGCGCGCAGGCGACAAGATCTTTGTGCCTCATCTGAATCAGCCAGAGCTACTCTCGCAGATTCACTAAGCTAGGTTTAAGACAGAAGGTTTGCCGCGGCGTTGCGCCGCCACGGCAAACCTTCTATCCTAAACCTTGTCATCTCTGAATGAATTCCCTTCCTCATCGATATCCCAGGATAAGTGTATGCGTAAAGTTTTGTTTAGTTTGCTCGTGATCCTGCTCATTGTGCTGGCAGTTGTCCTGGTAGGCGGTTGGTTTTATCTGCGCACCAGTCTGCCGCAGACAACCGGCGTCGTAAAAGTAGCCGGATTGGACGGTGCAACGGAGATCGTGCGCGATCAGGCTGGCGTACCCCATATTTTCGCCAGCACCGACCACGACGCCTTCTTTAGCCTCGGTTATCTACATGCTCAAGATCGACTCTGGCAAATGGAATTCCAACGGCGTATCGGCGCTGGCCGGCTCAGCGAAATCTTGGGTGATACGACGATTGATACTGATAAATTTTTGCGCACCCTGGGGGCCTATCGTGCAGCAGAAGCCGCCTGGCCGGCGCTCAAACCGGAAAGTCAAGCGGCCTTACAAGCTTATGCCGATGGGGTCAATCATTGGTTGGATGAACGGCACACGCTACCCCCCGAATTTGTACTGTTGCGCATCGAACCGGAACCGTGGACAACCACCGATTCGCTGGTTTGGGCAAAGATGCTGGCTTGGGATTTGGGGGGCGATTGGGACTTGGAGTTGTTACGGCTGCGCCTAAACCAAGCCATTGGGCCTGAACGCACCGCCCAACTGCTCGCCAGCTTTCCAATCAGTGGGACAACCATTCTAACCGCGACCGCCCCTGTCTCACGGACGGCCAGTACCCTATTAAAGATTGATGATAGTTTGCAGGGAAATTTTCATTTGGGTGGTTTGGATGTGGGCAGCAACAATTGGGTGGTTGCTGGTAGCCGCACCGAGACGGGCAAGCCGCTTTTGGCCAACGATCCGCATCTGGGCACACGCATCCCTTCAATCTGGTACCTCGTGGAGATGCAGGGCGATCAATTGCACGCCACTGGCGCCACCTTGCCTGGTCTGCCGGCCATCGTGATTGGGCACAACGCGCACATCAGTTGGGGCGTGACCAATCTAGAGCCAGATGTGCAAGATCTCTATATGGAACATATCAATCCCGCCAATCCGAACCAATACGAAGTGGAGGGGCGCTGGGAAGATATGAATATTGTGGATGAGCCGATCTATGTAAAAGGCCAAGGCAAGCCAATTCGCTGGGCGGCGCGCAGCACGCGGCATGGCCCTTTAATCAGCGATGTGAGCGACACCACCACGCCGCTTGCCTTGCGTTGGACCGCCCTCGACCCCGGCGATACCACGATCGATACATTTTTAGGGATTAATTACGCCGCCAACTGGGACGAATTTCGGGCCAGTTTCCAAACCTTTTTTGGACCCAGTCAGAACTTTATCTACGCCGATGTCGATGGCAACATCGGTTATATCGGCCCTGGCCATATTCCCGTACGCGTGCTGGGCGATAATGGCATGTTGCCGGTGCCTGGCTGGGATAGCAAGCATGAATGGCGCGGCTGGATTCCATTTGACAAACTACCGCAAACCTATAATCCGACCAAAGGCTATATTGTCACCGCCAACAACCGAGTTATCGGCCCGCAATATCCCTATCTGCTCAGCAACGACTGGGCGCCGCCTTATCGCGCCAATCGCATTATTGAGTTGCTTGAACAGATCAGTAGCAATGGCAAAAAACTGACCGTGGCCGATATGCAGAGCATTCAAGCCGACCAGACCAGCACGCAAGCGCAGGAGTTGTTGCCGTTGCTCTTAAAGATTGAGCCGATCAACAAACAAGAGACGCAAGCGTTAGAATATCTGCGCCAGTGGAACGGCAACGCCACGCGCGACAGCATTGCCGCCACGCTCTATGAAGCGTGGTTTATTCAGCTTGGCCGCGCCATGTTTGCCGATGATTTGCGCGGTGATCTCTACCAAGAGATGGCCAATCGTACCTATCCGCTCTTCCTGGCGGCGATCATGGCCGATCCAGAGAACAATGCCAACTGGTGTGACAACGTGCTCACCATCCCCGTAGAAACTTGCGCCGACACCGCCCGCCAGGCGCTGGATGATACATTGGCCGATTTGACCCAACGTCTAGGCAAAGATATGACCAAGTGGGAATGGGGCCAGGTGCACCAAATTCAATACCCGCATTCACCCTTCGATCAAGTGCCAGGGCTGCGCTGGATCTTTGACCGTAGCATCGCCAACGGTGGCGACAAGTACACCGTCAACGCCGCGCCGATCAAACTCGACCATTTATATGACCAGACCTGGGCCCCCAGTTATCGCCAGATTGTTGATCTGGCCGATCTCAACCAAAGTCTCTTTATGCATACCACCGGTCAATCCGGCAATATCCTCAGCCCCCATTACGCCGACTTGATCGAGCGCCACCGCGATGTGCAATATCTGCACATGAGCTTTGGGCGCGACGCAGTAAGTGGGGATGTGTTGCAGTTGGAGCCGAAATAGGACTATCGTTAGAGATAGAAATTATATTTTGAAGGTTGACTTATAGAGTTGGACTATTTATAACAATCTTTGTCTACATTTCAGTAGATAAACTTGTCTACAGGAGGAGATATGCCCACGACTACGATTCGTGTATCTACCAAGACACGTGAGGCTATTCATGAACTTGCTCACATTGCCGGTGTCTCAAGGCAGGAGATCATAGATCGCGCCCTGGAAGTATATCGTCGACAACGTATTTTAGTCGAGACGAATGCTGCCTACGCTATATTGTGCGCGAATAAAGAAGCTTGGAACGGTCTAGAAGCTGAACGTACCCTATGGGATGCTACACTTGCTGATGGCCTGGAGGATGAATAAATAGTCTTGTTGCCTTCGCGTGGCGAAATTTGGCTGGCTAATCTTACTCCAACACGCGGTCACGATCAGGCGGGAGAACGTCCGGTTTTAATTATCTCCACAGATGCCTTTAATGACGGACCCGCTGGGTTACTTTTTGTTTTACCGCTTACTCGAACAAATCGAAAAATCCCAGTGCATATTATGGTAGATCCACCTGAAGGTGGGCTTTCTACTCGCAGCTATATCTTATGCGATGCGCTTCGCTCGATTTCAACGGATCGACTTGGCACGCAGGCTTGGGGCACAGTAACTGCTCAGACGATGCGCAAAGTGGAAAACACATTACGGCTATTCATGGAGCTATAATGAATGCGGATGATAACCATTCAAGCGACAGTGCCTACCCATTTGGTAGGCACTGTCGCAGCACCTGGTGGAAAACGGCGGATAGCAAAGTTTTGATGCGCTGCTCGGTAATGCACTGCGGCGTTTTTAGAGTCAAACCTTTCCTTTTTGACTCATACGTCACTCACTCCACCGGCATCGCTGGCGGCACAATTAAATAACTGAGCAACCAGCCGACCACACCACTCAGAATGACGGTGCCGGTGAGCATGTGGATCGTCCAGACACTGCCTTCAACGTAGAGCAGGGCCACAAAATAGGCCCCAAAGACCAACACAGGCGCGCCGAAGGCAAAAAGTCGCCAGGCATTGCGGTTGGTGGCAGATGGTTTCAATTGGAGTCGCCATAATTCAGCCAGCACGATACCAGCCAACATCGCCAGCGTGAGATAGATGGTGCCCGTCTCTTCGTAGTCGATGATCGCCATCACGATGCTATTGCTGCCCCACACCAAAATTAGCGCCCCCGGCGGCAGCGACCAGCGGTGCAGGGCCAAGTAAGTTGGCCCCATTACCAACCCCGTCATCAACAAAATACTAACCACACCGGCGATCTGGCCAATTTCATTGTTGAAATGGGCGTGATCGCGCCCGCCAATGTTGCTCATCAAGGGATGCGAGAACATCATAAAGAAGGTTAGAGCGGCCGTCAGACAGGCAAGCGAGAGGATGGCTGGACCTAATTTGCGCCAGCCTATTTTTTTGCCTGGGCGTTGCCAGGCGGCGCGCAGTGGACCACTGACCACCAACGCCAGTCCTGCGCCCAACATCAAATGGGTGGGGCTAAGCAAAATGTCAAAATTCTGTTCAATGCCGAAGAGTTCATGCCAGATCAGGTCACCTACACCCCCCGCAGCAAAAATCAGGATGCCCAAGAAGGAGAGCGAATAGCCAGCCGGCAAAGCCGTGGGCCACGAGCGACCGCGCCAGCGATTGGCGACCAAAGTGCCCGTTAATAAGAGCGCCACCAGACCAAAGCCAGCATAGAAGAATGCATGCCAAACGGTGAAAAAGGATTGATCCACTTTGTTGTGATTATGGGCCCAGCCATCGAGATAGAGCCCACTGACGTAGACCACACTGAGGGTTATCATTACCCAATCAAAGGCTAGACTGTCGAGTGGTTGGGTCTGCAAATCGGCCATAGCCGCGCCCTTTGGGCTATAATCTGGACCGTTTTTTGTAAGCGTACGCATGTTTTTGTTCTCCTTATGGCTAGATAGTGACAGCATATCCTGGCAATAGACCCTTGTCAATATCAAAAGCCTGGATAATGTTGCGCATGCTACTATAAAAGTTATACCGCAAATAAACTTAATGGCGCGACAAGCTAACTTTGTTGTACAATGCAGCTATTGTCCATATGGCCGATTCATGCAAAAGAAGAACCCGTAAACGAAAGCAACGGAAAAGAAAATTTTTGAAAAAAGAGGAGATAGACGATGACACGGATTGCAAACAATATCACGGAATTAATCGGCAACACGCCATTGGTGCGCCTCAATCGCTTGACCGAAGGCGCCGGTGCGACAGTGCTCGCCAAGCTCGAATTCTTCAACCCAGCCTCTAGCGTCAAAGATCGTATTGGCGTGAGCATGATCGAGGCTGCCGAGCAGGCTGGTAAAATTGGCCCCGATACGATTATCCTCGAGCCAACTAGTGGTAATACAGGCATTGCGCTGGCCTTTGTCTGCGCCGCCAAGGGCTATCACTGCACACTAATCATGCCCGACACGATGAGCATGGAACGCCGCATGCTCTTGCGGGCCTATGGTGCAGAGTTGATCCTGACCCCGGGCGCGCAGGGCATGAAAGGCGCGATTGCTAAGGCTGAAGAACTGGCCGCCGCCGACTCACGCTACTTTATTCCGCAACAATTCCAAAATCCTGCGAACCCCGCCATCCATCGCAAGACCACAGCCGAAGAGATCTGGCGCGATACCGATGGTCAGGTCGATATCCTAATCGCTGGCGTGGGCACCGGCGGTACGATCACAGGCATCGCCGAAGTGATCAAAGAGCGTAAGCCAAGCTTCAAGGCAATTGCGATTGAGCCGGTGGATTCACCTGTCCTTTCCGGTGGCAAACCAGGCCCGCATAAAATCCAAGGCATTGGTGCCGGTTTTGTGCCCGATATCTTGAACACCAAGATTATTGATGAAGTAATCCAGGTGCAAAATGAAGAAGCGTTTGCGATGGCCCGGCGCGCGGGGAAAGAGGAAGGCATCCTGGTGGGTATTTCTTCTGGCGCGGCGATTCATGCAGCGGTGCAGGTGGCCAAACGGCCAGAAAATGCCGGCAAAACCATCGTGGTGATTATCCCATCCAACGGCGAGCGTTATCTGAGTACAGCATTGTTTGCTGATTTGCGCGACGCATAAAATAAGGAACCCTACCCTACCCCTCCCCTAGTAAGGGAGGGTTGGAGTGGGGTCGCCCTGTACAAATTCTACCCTTGAGGATCGTAGGCCATGTTTGCAACAATTCGCCGTGATATCCAGGCATATTTTGATAGCGACCCAGCGGCCCGCAGCACACTGACGGTGATTTTGTGTTACCCTGGCCTGCATGCCCTCTGGTTTCACCGCCTGGCGCGTTGGTTATGGACGCATGAATTTTACCTACTGGGGCGCTTTATTTCGCACCTGGGACGCTTCTTTACCGGGATCGAAATTCATCCAGGGGCACAAATTAGTTCCGGCTTGGTGATTGACCATGGCATGGGCACTGTGATTGGTGAAACCGCCGAAATCGGGGCGAATGTTTTGCTCTATCATAACGTGACGTTAGGGGGCGTTGATCTGATCAAAGGCAAGCGTCATCCCACCGTTGAAGACCATGTGGTCGTCGGTGCTGGCGCACAGATATTGGGGCCAATTCGCATTGGTGCCCGCTCGCGCATTGGTGCCAATGCGGTAGTCGTCAAGGATGTCCCCAGTGACTCCGTGGTGATCGGTGTGCCTGGGCGCGCCCGTCCGCGCAATAATGCGACGGTGACAGCTCGCCCTGATCCCGATTTGCACCACAATGTGATGCCCGATACGGTCATGGAATTGATTCAAGATTTGAAAGAGCGGCTGGCCGTGCAAGATCGCGAACTTTTCGCGTTGCGAGAATTGGTGGCAACGACGCGTCAAATTGAGGGCGATGTGTTAGGGTTCGCGTTGATGGATGGTGATGTCGCCGATGACGAAGCGGTGCGCGACACTGAGCAGCAAGCACTGTTATTTGAAATTTAAGGCGTTTTAAGCAGGGGTGGCATATCCGGTCATAATTTCAATCCTTGCCGCATTCGACAGCATTGTCGAGTAAGTAGCGGATCCTTTACTCAGTTTTAGACCCATATAACACTTCGTTGATGACTATGCTCGTGCGTTACACCTATTAACAAGCGGTAAACGCCTGCCTGTTCACTTTGCGCGCTGTCTGCTTTGCCTTACGTATTCAGGCAGTGTTATAATCGTAATTGATTGCTCCACTGATTCACCATCAGCCAATCAGGCTTATTATTCGCATGAGCCTGGGCGTTCGCTGGTCAAGCTAATTGTTAAAATCACGAATAATAATTGTTAATTTCCCTTTGAAGTAAAATTAATAACGCTTTCATATAGTTATGATCGTTATAATCATTCGCTAGCCCTATTTTCTCGCGAATAAAAGTAACCCTTGTTGTTTCCGCGTTGCGCTTTATCCTAAACGCGCTGCGTTTTAATCAATGTCCGTCCACTACACTATCAGTCCTACCATCTTAATCCGAGGAGAAGAAGATGAAAAAACAGATCTACGGCAATCTCTTATGTGCGAGCGTCGTCCTGGCGGCTCTCGTATTGGCAGCTTGCGCGGGTGCTGTACAGCCAGCCGCTGCGCCTGCAGCAACCACAGCAGCCACCGAAGCGATGACCACAACCGAAACGATGACCAGCACCGAAGCGATGACTGGCAGCGAGACAACCACCGCCACCGAAGCAATGACCAGCACCGAAGCGATGACTGACACCGGCGCAATGACGGCTACCAGCACCACCACAGAAACCGGTGCGGCGCCAGCTGGCGACATGGATGCGTTAATCGCTGCGGCTAAGCAAGAAGGCTCATTAAATACGATTGCCCTGCCACGCGATTGGTGCAATTATGGTGAGGTGCTCGATTCTTTCAAGAGCAAATATGGCATTGAGATCAATGAACTGAACCCAGATGGTGGTTCGGGCGATGAGATCGAGGCAATCAAGGCCAATAAAGACAACAAAGGCCCGCAAGCCCCCGATGTGATCGATGTCGGCTTCCCCTTTGGTGGTTCGTCCAAAGCCGAAGGGCTGATCCAGCCGTACAAAGTTTCCACCTGGGACAGCATCCCAGCCGAAGTCAAGGATGCCGATGGTTACTGGTATGGTGATTACTTTGGCGTGTTGTCATTTATGGTCAACACCGATATTGTGAAGACAGTGCCCCAAGACTGGGCCGATCTACTCAAGCCAGATTATGCCAGCGCGATTGGCCTCTCTGGTGACCCACGCACGTCGAATCAGGCGATTCAATCGGTCTTTGCGGCCACATTGAGCAACGGTGGTTCGCTGGATGATGCGTCAAAGGGTTTGGCATTTTTTGGTGAACTGAACAAAGCTGGCAACCTGGTGCCGGTCATTGCGAACAATGCCCTCGTCGCTAAGGGTGAGACGCCAGTGCGCATCACCTGGGACTATCTGGCGTTGTCTGGCAAAGATCAAATGAACGGCAATCCCCCCATCGAAGTCGTAATCCCCAAAACTGGTCGCTTTGGTGGCGTCTATGTGCAAGCGATTAGCGCTTACGCCCCGCACCCGAATGCTGCCAAGTTGTGGATGGAACATCTTTATTCGGATGAAGGGCAGGTCATGTGGCTGAAGGGCTATTGTCACCCGATCCGCCAGGCCGACTTAGAGAAGCGCAATGTGATTCCGGCTGATCTGTTGGCGAAGTTGCCGAGCGTAGAAGGGGCCGTTTTCCCCAGCGTCAAGCAACTGGATGACGCCAAGACCCTCATCACTGAGAATTGGGACAAAGAGATCGGCGCTGATATCAAGGCCGCTCCGTAATTTTTAAGTTAAAGGCAGACCCTGACTTGTGCAGGGTCTGCCTTTTAGTAAGCCGACAATTTTCAGCGCAGGGTTGAAACCGCGCCCCGAGGACTCCCACTGAAAGCCAGCAGCCGCAGCGGTTAAAACCGCCGCCTGCTACGGGAAACCTGCTGAAGCAGGTTGGCTGAGCCCTTACCGCTTTATTTTGTTAACGACCATCAATTGTCGCTATTAGATACACCATTCCAATCCTTGCCTACCTCATTGCTGTAAATTTCACTTGCTAACGGAAACAGAGCCTTATGGTAAATGCCCTGCCCGCGCAAAAACTCCCAGTTTCTAAAACAACCGACCGCAGCTGGTTTTGGAACTGGTTAGGGGTGATCCCCTTTTTCATTTTTGCCATCGCTTTTTTAATTTTGCCCTCCATCTCGCTCTTTGTAGGTAGCTTTCAGGATAGCAAGGGTGACTTCACGTTTGCCAATCTTCAAGGGTTAGCCGAACAGAGCATCGTCAATGCCTATTGGCTCAGCATTCGGGTCAGCGCGGTGACGGCGTTAGGTGGTGGTCTGCTCGGTTTTTTATTGGCCTATGCGATCACGCTGGGCGGGACGCCGCGCTGGGTGCGAGCCGCAATCACGACCTTTTCGGGCGTTGCCTCTAATTTTGCCGGTGTACCGTTGGCCTTTGCTTTTATCGCCACGTTGGGGCGCACCGGTTTTGCGACGGTCTTATTCCGGGACTTATTTGGGTTTAATATCTACAGTAAAGGCTTTAATTTATATAGCTTTTATGGCTTAAGCCTCACCTATCTCTATTTTCAGTTTCCTCTGATGGTGCTGATCATGGCGCCGGCACTGGATGGCTTGCGGCGCGAGTGGCGCGAAGCATCGGAGAATCTAGGCGCAAGCAGTGCGCAATACTGGCGCTATGTAGCCTTGCCCATTTTGTTGCCCTCGCTGCTTGGCACGATGATTCTGCTTTTTGGCAATGCTTTTGGCGCCTACGCCACCGCGTATGCCCTCACCGGCGGGCGTCTCAATTTGGTGACTATTCTGATCGGCGCCCAGATGCGCGGCGATGTGTTACATAATCCTGGGTTGGGCTATGCCCTGGCCTTTGGCATGGTTGTGATCATGGCGATCTCGATTGGGCTATATACTTGGTTGCAACGCCGCACAGAACGTTGGCTTAAGTAACACGAAGCGATGGAAATTTGGCCATTAATCCGCAGATGGGATGGGTTAGCATGAAGCGAAGTTCATTATGGGGCTGGTTGTGGGTGCTATTGGGTGCGGTTTATTTTTTATTGCCGCTCTATGGCACCTTTGATTTTTCGCTGCGCGCCCAACGCGGAAAGCTTAGCTTTACGGCGTATCAGAGCGCGCTAACCGACCCCGAATTTCTGCGCACCTTTGCCTTTTCTTTTCGGATGGCGGTCTTCACCATTATCCTCAGCATTTTATTGATCGTGCCCACCGCGTATTGGGTGCATTTGCGCCTGCGCCGTTTGCGCCCGGTTGTAGAATTTATCACCCTCTTACCCTTTGTGGTTCCTGGCATTATCTTAGTTTTTGGCACGATCAAGCTTTATAGCAAGCCGATCACGTTGTTTGGTTTTACTCTTTTGCCTGCGCTGACCAATACCCATGCGACGACTGATATATTGCTGGTGGCTGGCTACAGTGTATTGGCTTTACCTTATATGTATCGGGCCGTGGATACTGGTTTGCGCACGATCGATGTGCGCACGCTGACCGAAGCGGCGCAAAGTCTGGGCGCCGGGTGGGGAACTATCCTCTGGCGCATCATTTTGCCAAACTTACGCACCGCCTTGTTAAGTGGTGCGTTGATTACTTTTGCAACGGTGATTGGCGAACTGACGTTGGCGACCTTTCTCGCTCGTCCTGCCTTTGGCCCCTATTTAGCCCTATTGGGTAATCATAAAACCTACGAACCTTCTGCACTCGCCATCATCAGCTTTGTGATCACCTGGGCGGCGATGGGCGTTATTCAATATATCTCGCGTGGCAATCCCAGTCAGATTGCGGGGGGACGCTGAGAAATGGTTAACAAGTAAGTAGGCACGGCTGGTAATATAAACGCAAGTTGATCAGTCTATCAGTGGTAGGATGCGGGGGTTATGGCCTTTCTAGAACTTACACACATCAACAAAACATTCAACCAAACAACGGCCGTCCATGATTTTAATCTGGCAATTGAAGGCGGCGAATTTGTCTCTTTTCTAGGGCCTAGTGGCTGCGGCAAGACCACCACCTTGCGTATGGTGGCCGGCTTTGAGCAACCCACCAGCGGTCGCATTGTCATGGATGGCGTAGAGATCACCAACACAGCGCCCAACCAACGCAATATTGGTATGGTCTTTCAATCGTATGCGCTCTTTCCCAATATGAAGGTAGCCGATAATATTGGTTTTGGCTTAATGGTGGCGGGCAAACCGTCCAGTGAAATCAAAAAACGGGTGGCCGAAATGTTGTCGCTGATCAAACTGGAGCAACTGGGTGATCGTTATCCGTTTCAACTTTCTGGCGGGCAGCAACAACGCGTGGCATTGGCGCGTGCTCTGGCAATTCGGCCCCAACTGCTGCTTCTAGACGAACCGCTCTCGGCCCTGGATGCGAAAATCCGCGTCTCGTTGCGCAATGAAATTCGTGCGATCCAACGGCAACTGGGGATTACCACCATTTATGTGACCCACGATCAGGAAGAAGCTTTGTCCCTATCGGACCGGGTAGTGGTGATGAATCACAGTTTGATCGAACAGGTAGGCACCCCTTTTGAAATTTACAATTTCCCCAAAACAGCTTTTGTGGCCTCCTTTGTTGGTACACTAAATTCGTTGCCGGCCGAGGTGCTCGATGCCGCGACGGGTCTGCTCCGGGTAGATGGCCAGGAGATTCACACGACGCAACCCTTAAAAGCTGCCAAGAATGGGGATAAGATCACGCTGGCTTTGCGCCCAGAACTGTTCCGGCTCAATCGAACCGCGGTTGGCGAAAATCAACTCAGTGGCCGCGTCGAAAATATCTTGTTCCTCGGCGCAATTGTGCGCATTCAAGTTCGCCTGCGCGAAACATTGCTGGCGATGGATACCTTTAACAATCCACATTTGGCCCTCCCTAGTTTGGGCGAGGAAGTCACCGTGAGTTTCTCACCAGAAGCGTGTCTGGTGCTAGATACGAAGTAGCTCAACTTAATCACTACTTTGGCAACGAATGGCTCGAATGAAGACGAATTTGGTAATGCTGAAGCCTCACCCCAATCTTGTTAATTCGGGCCATTCGTGGCCAAATGTTGTGCCGTTGCCCTAATTTTTAAATCATACTCTCCATAAAGGCAATCCTAATGCCACGTTATCAACCCGCCGATTCTCTGCAATCGCCCCGTTTTACCGGTGTCCGCACCTTTGCTCGTCTGCCCCATCTGCAAACAACCGAGGATGTTGATCTCGCAGTGGTTGGTTTGCCATTTGATACGGGCGCCACCTTCAAAGTTGGGGCGCGCTTTGGTCCAGAGTCGGTGCGCAGCGCATCGGCCATGCTGCGCGCCTATAATGTCGAACTGGACGTAAAACCATTTGATATTCTTTCCTGTATTGATTACGGTGATGCCCCCGTAGTGCCAGGCTTTATCGAAGACAGCCACACCGCGATTACGGCTACCCTCAGTCCGTTGGCTAAGGCCGGCATCGTGACCTTAGGCATCGGCGGCGATCACAGCATTGCGCTAGCCGAGTTACGGGCATTGTCAGCCGTCTATGGGCCATTGGCCCTGGTGCAATTCGATTCGCATGGCGACCTTTGGGATAGCTATTATGGGGGGCACAAGTATACCCACGGCACACCTTTCCGGCGTGCACTGGAAGAAGGTTTGCTGCGCCCAGAACGATCTGTACAACTGGGCATGCGCGGCTCGGTCTATGATGCAGAAGATTTGCAGATGGCGCGCGACTTTGGTTTTACGGTGCTGACGACCACTGAATTATTGGCACGCACGCCGGCGGAGATTGGCGCCTTGGTGCGTGAACGGGTCGGTGATGCATTGGCCTTTTTGTCATTCGACGTGGACTTTTTTGATCCCGCCTATTGCCCTGGCACTGGGACACCCGAGGTAGGTGGCCCCACCAGCTTCCAAGGGCTGGGGTATTTGCGCGCCTGTACAGGCGTCCATTGGGTGGGTGGCGATGTGGTAGAAGTTCTACCAGCCTTGGACCATGCCCAGATTACGGCGCACCTGGCCGCACAGGTCGGTTATGAATTTATGTCGCTGGTCGCGTTGAATAAACGCAGTTGAAACGGCTTGGTTCGCCGGCTCCTTCCTCACTGCACCGCGCAACCGTCTACTAATGTGCGTATTTTGTGCGCTTAGATTAGACTAAAAGGCTAGGTTTGGTTGCTATACTAACGATGGGTGTTGCCCTAAGCGGAACGATTCCCTATCCCCCACTGATACACGTACCTGTCGAGTAAGCCACCCCATACCAACAGAACCTGGTCAATTTTAAATTGCCTACACTGTTACAGATAAAAGTGCTGTTCATTAGACCGTTGTGGGGTCTTTCACAAGGAGAAAAATCATGGATATTGCGGGCATGTTAACTCAACAGCTAAGTGGGAGCGCCATTCAGCAAATCAGCGCCCAATTGGGCGCTGATTCGGCTACCACCCAAAGTGCGGTTACAGCGGCGTTACCCTTACTATTGGGGGCGATTGGGCATAACGCTGCAAATCCCAGTACATCAACTGGGCTAGTAAATGCTTTGCAAGATCATAAAGGTAATGTATTGCAAGATGTGGCTGGCTATTTGGCCAGTGGTGGCAACACCCAGGATGGCAATGGAATTGTAGGCCATCTGTTGGGTGATCAGAGTGGGGCCGCCGCCACTGCGGTTAGCACGGTCAGCGGTTTAAATGCAAATTCAAGCGGCCAATTATTGGCCATGCTCGCACCGCTGGTGATGGGCGCCATTGGCAAGGCGCATAACGAACAAGGCTTAGATGCCAATTCTCTGGCCAGCTTGCTGGGTGGCCAACAACAGCAAGCGAATTCCATGCTCGGTGGCTTGGCGACGCAACTACTTGATTCGAATCACGATGGCTCAGTGGTGGATGATGTGATGAATCTAGGATCTAATTTGCTCGGTGGTCTATTCGGCAAAAAGTAGGCTCATCGGTCGGGTATAAAGCGCCACGCGGCACGTATTGGCGTGTGGCGCTTTTCATTTTAGCGCTAGAATTGTTCGCGGGGATACATCGCTTCCAGCGTAACGAATTGCGTTAACCCTATTATGTGGGTATAACGGAGCTTGTCACGCTGGAAGCGATGACCTACAGGATCAACTGACGCAACAAGGATCCATGTTAGCAGTCAACGCACGAGATAAGTTAGCCTAAAGATGTTACTCAACCTTCAACAACTCGCTCAGGTACTCCAGCATTCCCCCGTCGGCCATACCATTGACTATCACCGCAGCATCCCCAGCACGATGTTAATTGCCCAGAAGCTAGCCGAGCAACCCCACACGCGTTCGGGCGTGGTAATTGTCGCCGAAGAGCAGACAGCCGGCCGTGGTCGTTTGCAACGTCGTTGGGAGACGCCGTTGGGCCAGGCGCTATTGGTTAGCATCATTATGAAACCAACCCAGTTTGCAGGATGGCAAGGCCTGGCCCCCATGTTGCTTTCGATGGCCGCAGGTGTCGCGACGGCGCGGGCTATCGAGGCCTTTTCCCCAAGCTTCACTGGACATGTGGGGCTCAAATGGCCGAATGATGTGCTCCTGAGCCACGACTCGGATTACAACATGCAAAAGGTCGGCAAGGTGGCTGGCATTCTGGTGGAGGGGGCGTTTCATCAAGGGGAACTCTTATATGCGATTCTTGGCATTGGCATCAACGTCAACCAGACGCACGCGGATTTGCCACCGGCACAACCAGGTGCGCCCGCGCCGACCAGTTTGCGTCTCTTCGCTGACCAAGAATTTGATCGAACAGCGTTGTTCATTGCCCTCTGCCACGCGCTGGGGGAGTTGGTGCACCCCGATCAGCCAGCCCAGGCACTGCGCACCGAATGGCGCAGCCGTTTGTGGACGTTGGGACAGATGGTCACGGTTCGCACCACAGGGACAGCAGGCGAGAGTTTCAGCGGACGCGCCGTGGACGTAACCCCAGAAGGGAGCTTGGTGGTTGAAGATGAAACGGGCGCGCGACGCAGCTTTACGGCTGGTGATGTCAGCATCCGCACAGGATAAGCAGTGATCAATGATGACTGATCACTGTGGCCGGTTACACAGAAGCCGCCTATGGCGAGCAAGCCATCTATCGGCCTTTTCATTCTCACTTGCAAAGGGTTGATTGTATAATGTAGCCATTGTACAATGTAAGATGTACGTCATGCCGTAGCAAACCTGCTCTATCATTCGTTTTATATCTAGACCATGAATCGTCAGCTTGTTCTTTTTAGTTGTTTTTTATCACTCATGCTTTTAGGGTTCTTACAGGCGTATGCCAAGGTTATGGGCGCAGATCATTATGCGCTCTCTGCCGCGCAGATTTCGCCGCTGCTTTCTCCGCTAATTTCCCCATTAAGCAATCCAATCACAAGCCCCGTGCCATCCACGGCCAGCGTTACGGCCACGTTGCGCATGGCCACGGCTACCGTTGCGAACGGTAGCCCTGTCAGTTTGGTCTTAGTCGCCGCGGTGCTAGTGGGTGTGATCGCGGTGATTGGTCTAGTGATTTGGCGGCAAAGATGAGGTCGTACCGAGTGCAGGTGTCCAGGCAGGGTTTGCGCGCCTTGAGTTTGCTTGGGGCCAGTCTTGCTTTGGCTGCGTTGTTACTCCTCGTCTTCCTGGCCAGCACACTAGCTCACGCGACGCCGGTTCACGCGGTGGCTTTACCGGCCGAGTTGGCCGACGCGCCAGATGTTGTCATTACGAAAACAGTAGGGATTGGTACCACAGGTTGCGCCACAGAGTCATCGATTGTTGTGCCACTGAGCACGACGGTCTACTTCTGCCTGACGATGAGAAATACAGGCAATCTCACCATCACATCCCAAACGTTAGATGACCCCTTGATTGGCAAATTTGTGATCTCACAGTCATTGGCGCCCAGTCAAACGTTGGTGCTAACCAATGAGAGCCATGCGCCGCTCGATCCTGCGCTCTCGTTTACCAAGACGATTACGACCGATCTTTCATCATCGGTTACGCTTACTGCGACTTTTAGTAATACTACCACCCCAATCGTGAAAGTGGCCACGGCAACAGTGGCGCTGTCACGTGCGTCGGCGACCTTGAAGAAGACCGTAGGGCTGGCTCCTAACGTTTGTGCATCGACGACTAGCCAGGCTGTGGCGGCAGGGACAGTGGTCTATTACTGCCTCACCATTCAAAACACGGGGAATATTACGCTGCTCCACCACACGGTTGGTGACCCGCTGCTTGGATTCACCAATCAAGCGTTAGCGGATTATTCACTGAAACCATCAGCGTCGCTTACGGTAACAACTTCTCAACTCCCAGCATTGGCCAGTACTTTTCCCGGGACAACGGATATCACCAACACCGCCTTTTATACGGGCATGGATACGTCTAACCAGTTGACGGTACACGCGCAGGCGCAGGCAAAGGCGGAAATTGCCAGAGCGACCATTGCCCTCACCACAACCGTAGGCGTGAACTCGGCGGCTTGCGGCGCCTATGACACGATTGGTGTATCGCC
>JAPLGZ010000118.1 GCA_026389895.1 Chloroflexota bacterium
ACTGCCTTCCGGTCCTTCAAAGGTGATAAAAAGGCTCACTAGATTTTATTACCCACAGCTGTCACAGATTACGCAGATTTTGGGACATCTACGCAACGTGCGCAATCTGTGAATGATTTATTTAATAACAACGCCTCACCCTCAACCCCTCGCCTAAACGCATCCCAGGGTAGGTGCCCAAGGGCGTTTCAGTAGAAGCGGCGACCTGTCATGGATTTGCTCCCTCTTCTGAACTCTGCTTTTTGCTTCAGGAGAGGCGTTGGGGGTGAGGCGTATTTACCCTATTTGCCAAAAATCCGCACACGCCGGTATGGTTCACGCCCGTAGCTATGACTGACCAGGTTGGCGGCTCGCACAAGTTGGTGCTGTTGGCTGCGAATGGCTGCTGATTGCGGGGCCAATTCGGCGTCACTTGCGCCATTTAAGACACGTTGCACACCTTCTTGTGTCTCACGCATCGCTTCTGTAAAGCCATCAAGCGGGTCAGACGGCATGTGGAAGATGTCAACCAGACACTGTTCCATCTGCGTCGCAGTATTGCTGCGCAGAATATAGACGGGAATGTTGCGCTTCTCAGCGTCGACAATTGGCTGCGGCTGCTGGCGATAATAGTTTTTCAACGTCATCACGACATCAGCTTGGTTGAGATTGTCAACGATCTGAATTGGCACATTCAGGCCATTGGCTGCCGACCGCAGGCGGTTTTGACCAATGCCATACGGAAAGACACGGACCAATTTGCGCTGGCGATCTTCGCCATCTGGGATGGGTGTTTTGCTAAACGATTCCGGTTGAAAATCGTCGGCTTCTTCCCAACTTGGTTCGGCGTCTCCATATTTGCGCTCGATCAACGAAGAGGTTGATGCAGGTGCCATGGGGGCGCTTTTACCATTGTTATTCCCCAGTTCACGGCCTCGATGCTTACGCGGCCCACTTTCGCGGGTCTCGGCCGTTGTGGCTGGCGTGCCATAATCGCTGGCCTTTTCGATGCGGATCTGTTCGTGCTCATCCAGGTAACGCAATTCTGGCATGAGCGTCCGACCACGCAACAGCGCATCCACCGCAGCGGATACATCATGATGAATGATCATGCGTTGGCGGTCTTGAATCTCGATCAGCACATCAAAAGTCGGTGGCGCTTTGCGTTCGAGCACACTCTTCTGCGTACCACGCCGGCGTGCTTCTTCATCAGACAAGGTAACCGACTCAATCCCACCCACCAGATCGCTCAAAGTTGGGTTCATGAGGAGGTTTTCTAGGCTGTTGCCATGCGCAGTGCCGACTAACTGCACACCCCGTTCCGCAATGGTGCGGGCGGCAATGGCTTCCAATTCGCGACCGATTTCGTCGATAATGATCACTTCGGGCATGTGGTTTTCCACCGCCTCAATCATCACTTCGTGCTGGAGCGTCGGTTCGGGCACTTGCATGCGCCGTGAACGCCCAATAGCCGGATGGGGAATGTCACCGTCGCCAGCAATTTCGTTGCTGGTATCGACAATCACCACACGTTTGGCCTCACCGCGGACACGGGCGGCCTCGCGAAGCAGCGTCGTCTTACCAACGCCCGGCCGGCCGAGCAAGAGAATACTCTTCTCGCTGATCACAATGTCCTTAATGATATCGATGGTGCCATAGACTGCGCGACCCACACGACAGGTCAGGCCGATGATCTTGCCTTTACGATTGCGAATGGCCGAAATGCGGTGCAAAGTGCGCTCGATCCCAGCCCGGTTATCCGAACCAAAATCGCCAATGCGCTCAATCACCATCTCAAGATCTTCTTGTGTAATCTCGGTCTTGTCTAGGTACATCTCACCTTTGCTAAAGCGCGCTTCTGGCAAACGACCCAAATCCATGATGATTTCAATCAAGTCTGCCGCTCGATTGGCGGCATCCAATGCCGCACGGATGCGGTCGGGTAAAATAGCCAGCAGCACTTCTAGATCGTCTGTAATTTGTAGACCAGTCATATTTGCGTTTTTGTGAGGGCGTTGTGTGGGATTTGAATAATCAGTTTGTTCTGAAGTACGTTCCACTATCACAAATATTCCTTTGGCTTAGCCGATATCCCAATCCTATGTAAAAGCAGGTTGCCTATGAAGCAAAGTTGCGCTTACGAATCTACGATATCGCCTTAACTTGCCGATTAATTGGTGAACTAAATTTACCGGTAAATAACCATACAATAATTCATAACTCATCTAGCGCAAGCAGGTGATTCTACCTGAATCTACATACAATTTTCATTTGCCTACTTTACACAGATGAACCATAATCATCACAATTCTAAATGGACAACTCTACTGAATAACGCTGTAGAAAACAGCAATGTTCCCTGAGCATTTGCCTTCTATTCTCCTTCGTTCACCCCTGTAATGGGTGACCATAATGGCGATTGCGCGCCAACGCTCGTCTCGCAATTTAAGTGAACTGGCTTCTCCGGAAAAGTAAAGGGTGTTGGGACAGCTTCTCGGATACTTTCCAGCGCGGGCGACAATAAGGGAACTGGGTTTCTGACCCATTGCACCACATGTTTGACCATCTTTGCCCGGTCCGTGAATGGTGCAAAGCCATAATCCGCCAGGGCGACACCCAACCCGCCATGATATTCACGCACACCGATGTAGATGGGTTGTGCTTTGTTCTCTTGGCTGATCACAGTTAGCGCATGGTTGAGCAAATGGTGAATACATGTTGTATCTGGCTGATGGAAATCTGTCCATAGTTGCAGGCCAATTCCCTGCCAGCCATAAGCAATATCAATCAAGCCTTGAATGTCACCTTTTTTCTCAAAGACAAAACTCTTGCGCACCGTGGGTTGCCACCACTCCAAGATCGGCGGTTTGACAGCCTTGTCCACTATGTTGCCTGTCAAGAATCCTTCTGCTTGTTGAACCGGCGCGGGGCTTATGTGCGCATAGAGACGGCGTAAGTCCCATTCATCAGCTTTGGTGGTAAGGCGAATGGTGTCTCGGTGTACAGGAGAAAATGTTCCCACACGATAGGAGCTGAGGCGCCAAATAGTCTGACGCGTGTATACTCGGAAACCGACTTGGCTGAAGGTATTGACGGGCAGAGGTTGATCAGGTGCATCTACATAAATACGTGTAATTTGCTGGCGAGCAGCTTCGTTGCAGTAATGGACAAGCAATTTTTGCCAAATAGCTGGATGCCCCAGGGCTGTATCCAACGCGGGCGCAAGCAACAATACATCGGCTTCTGAGCGGCCAGGGCGTTTTTGCACTTGCAAGAAGCCCAGGCGAGCCAACTCATGACCGCGTTGATCTAACATGTAGGTGGCTATTTTTGCTTCGTTCCACGGCATTACTGTCGTTAACGCAGCACGCAACCCTGAGGATGGCTGCAACAAAGCATGACTTGTATTCAGCTTTGTTGATTGCCGGCTCAGACGCTGAATCAAAAAGATGTCACCTACTTGAAAAGGGCGGATCACCAGGTTGAAAACTCCTTACTCGAAGCCCTATTCCCAAGTTAAACTCGATTGAGCCTGCTAGCGTAAGTCTATTACGCTCTCTATTTTACTTGATTTTGGGGAAAATGACAAGTAACCATAGATACAAAGCCGAGATATAAGTAGTGCGATGGCCGCTAACGAATCCAGCTCATGCAGTTGCATTACAGCTACTTTTACAGTATAGTGGCAAAAGCCAAATGATTGTCTAGTTCATTCAAAGCGAGGTAATAATCATGCCAAATGCGGATCTCTCTTCCTATCTTGAACACTATCAACAACAAGGTTATGTAGTCGTGCCCGGCCTCTTTACAGCGGAGGAAGTGGCTGCGTACAGGCAACATTATATGAATATGCGGGCGAGTGGCCCTTTGCCCGGTGACTTCCCAGGGGTCAACGCGCAAAATAGCGATCCCCTGAAAAAATTCCCCCGTATGATCCACATGCACCGCTGGGACGATCAGAGCCTCCAGTGGATGCTCGATGCGCGCATCAATCGCTGCTTAACCACGTTGCTAGGGCAAGAGCCATTTGCGGTGCAGACGATGCTCTATTTCAAGCCGCCTGGCGCGCGTGGGCAGGCGTTGCACCAAGACCAATACTATTTGCGCGTCCAACCGGGCACTTGTATGGCGGCATGGATGGCGCTGGATCGCTGCGATGAGGAGAACGGTTGTATGGAAATTGTGCCAGGCAGCCATACCTGGCCGCTGCTCTGTACGATTCCAGCTGATACCACGCAAAGTTTTACCGACGTGACCGTGCCCGTTCCCGCAGGTGTGCAGGCCAAGCCGGTGATCATGGAAGCTGGCGATGTCCTCTTTTTTAACGGGCAACTGATCCACGGCAGCTATCCCAACACCAGTTCAGACCGTTTTCGGCGTGCTTTAATCGGGCATTATATTGCTGGGGAAGCGGAAAAAGTTTCTAAATTTTATCAGCCCACCCTGCGCATGGATGGCAGCGAAGTACAATTAGCCGAGAGCGAGCGCGGTGGTTCATGTGGTGTGTGGGTCGATAAGGATGGCGCGCCGGTTGTAGAGATGGTGCAGCCTGCGTGACCCCGACCTTACCAGGGCATGCATCGACGTGAGCCGCGCCCACTGGGCACCCGCCAGTGGGTGCGAACGGTTAGGGTGGGGTTTGCTCTGCAAACCAGCGCAGTGAATTCTGCCACATTTCGGGTGTAAACTTGTGCGCGGTGGCAGGCTGTAGCTCGATGGTTAGTGCATCTGGCCGTTGCGCATAAGTTGTTTGGAGGGCTGCCACAAAACGTTGGGCCCCGTCTGGCGGCACTTGCTGATCCTCGGCGCCACACTGAAAGGTAATGGCAGGACAGTGCGTGTATAATTCTAGATGGGTCAACGGATTGCGCCGATCATAACAAGCTTGGGCAAATTCATCGGGCGCGCCTGGTGGCTCGAACGAACCAGGCCGCAGCCAATCCGGCGTAGCAACGCAGGCGGCCACGGCCACAATGCGCGGATCAACACCCGCTGCGGCAATCGAAATATCACCACCCATCGAAATCCCACCGATGCCCACTTGGGGTGCAACGCCCAACGTTTGGATCGCCCAGTCAATGATCACCGGTGTCTCTTCGGCCGTCTGGGCCAGGATCGGCCAGAAGTAGCGCCGAATGTTGCCACGCACCCGCTGGCGCAATTGATCGTTGGTCTCGATGCGCCGCTCGCCATGCTGTAGCGGATCAAAACTGAGCCCCACAAAACCAGCCTGCGCGAGCTCCTGCAAATTGTCTTGTAATGCCTCTTTGTGGCCACTGAAACCAGGGAGCCAAATGACTAATTGCCGAGCCGTTGTTGACGCAGGTTCTACCCATAGGGCTGGGATGCCAGCAACGGTTGTTTTATGAACTTGATTGTTTGTCATAGCCGCTTTCTAAAACCGCCGGTTACACCGAGTGCACGGAGTAAAAAATACTTTTCTCTGTGACTCCTCTGTGTAACTGCATTAAAAATCACCTACCATTGGGCCACGCCGCCAAGGAGCAACTTTTGGGCGGGCGTGCCATTCTCGCGCAGTTTGGTCATACGTGGACCATCAAACGATTCGCGCGATTTCATCCAGGCATTCTGGTAGCACATCAGGCAGACGCGCCGCCGCATGTCAGACTTGTTCGCGGCACCGCGATGATAGAGCCAACCATTGAAGAGCACCGCCTGCCCTGGTTTGGCCAGGACAAACTTTTCATCTGGGAAGCGGGGATGACCTTCGGGTGGTTTGAAAGGCGCGCGTTGGCTGCCTGGCACAATCACAATTGGCCCATTCTGCATCGTCAATTCGTCCAGGTAATAGCCACAGTTAATCTGACCGGGAATGCTACCATAGGGCGTACCATCTGGATCGACCGGCCAAGGTCCGTCACGGTGCCAGCTTTGATCCGGCGCGCCCGGTTCGGTGACGCGCGCGGTGGCGCTATGCAGTTGGACACAGTTGCCCAGGATCGCCTGGATGCGCGTAAAGATCGGTGGATGATCCAGCAGAAAGGCGAAACGCTCATCTTCTTCGAGTAATTGATGGGTAAACTGTGACTTAGTACGCGTAAAAGTTTCATCCAACGCGTCGCGCAATAAGGCAACTTGTTCGGGCGTGATCGCATTTTCGACGACCAGGTAGCCCCATTTCATAAAAAATCTAACTTCGCGTTCCAAGTCTGGCGTCAATTCAGGGTTTAGCTGGGCGGGCACAATGGCCGCATCGTAAGGCATAACGATTCCTTTACGGTTTTTCGACAGTCAATGAGAGGGCAAACCACCATTGGGTTATTTCACCAGGCGCCACTGCGCCAAAGCGTTGCCAATCTTGAACAGCGCGATCCAACGGATCAGGTGCGCCAATCCCCGGTTCAATCGCCAAATGTTGATAACCATTCCATGAGCCGCGGTTCAACCAAATGCCAATCGTATCCACCTGCCTGGCATCAAAGCCATAGGTGAGCTTTTCGCCCGTGCGTGGATTATGAATCGCCACGTTGCCCGCAGGCACGGGATCGCTAAAGAGCTTAATACCGCGCCCCGCACCACCCAGATCGAGGCGTTCAATATCCGCCTCAGGGGCCAGATCGGGCCAACGCCAACGAATCTCATTGCCTTTGTCCCAGGGGCAATTCCCAGCCACATAGGTGCGCATGCCAGTGCCAGCAGGCAACACCAGTTGATCACCGTCGCTGATATTCATCAGTGGATGATACGCCCACATAAATTCCTGCAACTCGGTCGATTCATTGCGTAGCATATACTCAAAACGCACATTGTTATCGACGAGCGAGATGCGGCGCTCCAACCAAAATGGTGAAATCGGAAACTTGATGCTGGTGACGAGCACACCTTGTGCAAAGGCAGCTTCATCGAGCGTCCAGGCTTCGGTCCACACTTCTCCATGATCGGTCAGATCCCGCCCGCGCCAATGACAGGGGACGATGGTGGGGATACATTCATCGGCGCCAACAATGCTACTTTCGAGAAAAGATGAGCCGGTCGGCTGGCGAAAAAAATGGGCACCTTGGGGTGGCGTCCACATCCATTCGCGCCCAGTGGCGCGCTGGATCAAGCTGGAAACCTTTGCACCTAGCTCAGGCATGATGGCGATTTCAACCTCATCATTGCGCAGGCCATAAATCTGAAAACCTTGGATCGTGTCTTGAAATGTTGGCACAGTAGTTTTCTTTCTAGCTCATTAATGGGTAAAACCAATCAACTTATCATTCGCCTGCCTGTTGGAGCACAGCCGCATAGACTCTATCACTTAGATGAAATTTGTGGGAGCGTAACTGATCAAGTAAAGGCCGCAGAAGAGGAATTTTGCCTTGCCTTTTCGCTAATAAGAGTAAGCCAATTGTGCCAGTAAAGCGCAAGCCTAACCGGGTTGCAATGCTACGAGCCTTAATTTCATCTAGTAAAATCCAATCAGTGTTCAATTCCTAAGCAAGCACTAATGCTTCTGCTTCTCCGATATCGAGATCAGCTAGCAAATAAGCCACCTTTGTCGTATCAGTAATTGCCTGAACCTGAATCCAACTAGCACTAGCAATCTCAGTCACGCCACTACGACCCGCTCCTTGCTCAACAACTTCAATATAAACAGCTTGGGGAACTATCACAGGCCCAAGGAGTTCATACAGGAGCGGAAGCTGCCCAATTTTAGTTAATGCAATGAGTGGTGTCGCGTCGGAAACCACGATCACGGCTTTGGTTCTGCGTTTAGCTGTACAGCGAGTTGATCAATTGTTGCAAATTCGATGGCTAATTCTTCATCATTATAATCGATCACAGGAATGTGATTTTTACCCAGTAATTCAATAAAAGCCCAACGATCCAAGCCAGCCAACCGCGCCGCTTGCCCTAATGAGAGCAAATGTTCCTGGTAGAAACGCAGCGCCAATAGGTGTTGTGATTGCTTAGCCAATGCCTCGCGGAAGAGACCATGGGCACGCAAGGTTAAGTAGATATCGTGCGGAATTTGTGTTTCAAAGGTCACAGTGTGGGTTGATGGCAAAGTTTTTTACCCCTATTCAAATAGAACGGTTAGCCACGTATAATACCATTATACTGCTTTTCCCCAAGCCCATCAACCCAGATTAAGGGGCTGTTCTAGATGGCTAAATATAACGCCCAACGGGCCATCATCCCTTCAGCGCCCCAAAGGTCAAGCCACCAGTGATATATTTCTCCAAAAGCATCCCAGCGATCATCACGGGGACGACGCTCACCAGTGCAATGGCGCTCATATTCCACCATTCGGTGTAACCCGTAGTACTGACTTGCATCTGCATAAAGAGTGGAATGGTGATCGCCTCGCGAAAAGAGAGCGTCAAGGCAACCAGGTATTCATTCCAAGCGCCGATCAGGCAGAGCACAAAGACCGCCACCAAGCCCGGCGCAGCCAGCGGCATTGCAATCCGAAAGATAATGCGCAAGCGCGACGCGCCGTCGATCATCGCGCTTTCTTCAATCTCGACGGGCAAAGTTTCAAAGAAATCTCGCATCACCCACACGACAAACGGCACAGCGCCGCTGGCATAGACAATGACAAGCGCTGTGCGTGTATCTAACAGATGAAGCTCGCGAAACATCACCAGAAAAGCCAGGATGAATAGCGCACCAGGGAACATGCGCTGCGACATAAAGCCGAGCACAATCGAATTATTATGGCGGCCAAATTTAAAGCGCGCCAACGCATAGCCAGCCATCGAGCCAATCACCAAAGCGATAATCGAGGAGATAAAGGCGACGATCAGGCTATTCATAAAAGGCGTCATAAACCAGTTCAGGCGCTCGACAAAGAGGTAACGCCAGGCATTGAGGGTGGGCTGAAAGTCTATAAAAGGCAGATAGCGCGACTTCACAGCAAAATCAACCTGACTTTTGAACGATGTGATCACCACCCAATAGATCGGAAAAAATAGAATGAGCGACCAGAGGCCGAGCACGATATAGGAAATGGTCAAGCTGAGCCGCTTGCGGGCTTTGATCCCCATCAGTATCTCCTTTAAGCTGGCGGCAAATTCGTAGGGGCATCCCCTACGATATAAACATTTTATTTCTGAAAATATCTGATCAATCGCTACGTCCCAACGCACGTCGAGACATAAACAGGAAAGCGCCCCCAAAGACCAGCATAATGATCATCAGAAAATAGGCCTGACTGCTGCCAAAAGCCAGATCACCGCCCTTAACGCCTGTCCGGTAGATAGCCAAGGTGACGGTCTCGGTGGCCTGGCCTGGTCCACCGCCGGTGAGCACCATCACGATATCCACCACCTTAAAGGCATCGATAATGCGGATCAGTAAAGCGGTTACCAGGATCGGCACCAGCAGTGGCATGGTAATGCGCCAGAAACTTTGCCAAGCGGTGGCGCCATCGACGTTGGCGGCTTCATGGAGATCGGGTGGAATGCCCTGCAAGCCAGCCATGAGCATCAGAATCATAAAGGAACTCCATTGCCAGACATCCACAATCATCAACATGACCATGGCCCAGGTCGAATTAGTAAACCAGGGAATGCCTTTAAAGCCCAGAAAGCGCAGAAATTCGTTGACCGGCCCAATATCTTCGGCAAATAACATGCGACCGACCACAAAGGAGACTACCACCGGGCTCACCATCAGTGGCATAAGAAACCAGGTGCGGAAAAATTTGCGCCCGCGTGTGATATTGTCCAGACAGAGCGCAACCCCCATGCCAACAATCAGTTGGGCTGGCACAACGCCGAGCATGAAGATCACCGTGTTCTTAACTGTGCGCCAAAAAGAACTATTGTGGAGCAAAGTATCAAAGTTCTTTAAGCCAACAAAACTGGTGGGCACGCCAATTCGAAAGAGATGCAGATCCGTAAAGGCCGCATAAAGTGTCCACAGGATCGGGATGGCCAATAAGACCACCACCACGATCACGGCGGGCAGCAGCAGAATCCACCGCCAGGTCTTGTCAGGCAATTCAAATTCAAAATGGCGTTTGGGTCTAGTTTGGGCTTTCTGTGGAACCATTACTGTTGAGTCACTGGCCATTGATTACCTCGTTTGTTACAACGCAGCGCGATTGATGATGGGGTTGCCATTCAATAACTGGAGATTAAGAGATTAGAGATGGGGCGATTTTGTTATACCAATCTCCAATCTCTTAATCTCCAAGTTACTAAATTCTACTCCTGCGCCATGAACGCTTCTTACATGCCTAACACCAGCTTGTAAATTTCTGCCTGCTTCTTCAAGCCGCCCATCCGGTCACTAATTTGGTCGAAGGCGGCTTTCACTTCATCCAGCGCGGCTTGTGGCTGGGCTTCACCAGCTAAGGCCTTGGCAACCCCCAACTCCAGCGCGTCACGATATTGCACCCAACCTGGCATGGCCAGATCAACCACGGCGTTCGGGTGCGAGAGTGTGCGCTCAGCAGCATCGAGATAATCCTTGGCCACTTCTTCGCCCAATTTCAACGGGCCATTGGCAAAAGCATCCACATTCTTAAATTGGCTTGCCCGATACGGGCTGGCGCCAGTGGCGTCGGTGACCAGTGCGAGACCGCTTTCTGGTTTCGTGATAAAGGTCACCAGATCCCAGACCGGCGTCATAATACCCGAATCTACTTTGGAAGAGACGGCGATCACCCAACCACCAAAGGCGAGGAATGGGGCATGGCTTGCCTCTTTAAAGGTCTCCCAATCACCTTTTTTCGAGTTATAAACCTCGTTGGAACCCGGCAGGATATTGTAACCCTGTTTGCCCTTGATCACCGAGGCGGCATCTGAGGCGGCGGTTGTGACTGCGTCCCAGTTGTAAGTCTGCACCGCGCGCCCACCGTTGATGGCATTGAGTGAATCCCCATAGCCGAAGTTTGCGCCGCCCGGTGGCGCCCATTTGTTGTTCTCTTCGACCCATTCGGTCAACGCCCGAACAAAGCCAGGATTGTTCACCCGTGCTTCGCCCGTGTCCGTATCGAGGAAATAGCCTGGATCATCTGGGTGTTTGGCATACGCCGTGGCGCGCGAATGGAAGCCCCACCAACAGGTGTCGCCACGTTTGGTCATATACGCAACGCCAAAATCCGTATCCGGCTTCCCATCTTTGTTCCAATCCCAGCCGGTAAAGAACTCGGCAATATTGCGCCACTGATCCCAGGTCTCTGCGCCATTTTCTGGGCTGAGATCAAAGCCATACTTTGACTTAAACTTGTCGTTGATCTCCTTGTCGGCAAAGAGATCTTTACGGAACGAAGCGTAATGAATATCGCCATCGTAGGGCAGGGCAAAAAGTTTACCCTCCCAGGTCAATGTTTTGCGAATACTGGGCAACACATCATCAATTTGGACTTTTTCTTGGACAAAATCGGGCACTTCTAGCAGCGCCTTGGCCCCGATCACATCGGCGCGGGCGTTGCTTTCAAATTGAAATACATCAGCCAGATAGGTGTCCGTCGCCACCGACTGCATGATCTTGTCGGTCAATTCCTGTTGGCCAAAGGAGCCGCGTTCAAACTTAACCCCATGTTCATCCAGGTAGGGCTTGATAAATTTTTCCAGCGCAGACCCCATCGACTCCAGACCTGCGTAGCGGATCGTAACGGCCTCTTTACTCGGCGCGGCGGCCCCACCACCTGGCGCTGCGGGTGCGCAGGCCGCCAGCAGGGCGACACTGGCCACGCCGCCCGTAAAGTGTAAAAAACTCCGACGACTCATTTTACTCTGCATTATCCTCTCCTCCTCGATACTAACGTTGACTTAAAACAAGAAAAATCAAGCTACAAACCTGGGGATCATGGCACCAAACGCCAACGGGCGGCGACCAGACGTAAAAATCCAGGCGCCAGCCAAGCAAATCAGTCAATCAGAGTATAGTAGGCGTTATTGGGTTCAATCGGGACACGTTTCACTAGCTGCACAAACTGGGAGCGGGCAACCGGAAAAACTAGGCCATAGTGTAGTGTAATTTACAAAAGCTGTCAACCGATTAAAAAGGACATCAAAGTGTCAGGTCGCTAGATAATTTATCTACCTATCGACAAAACTGTTTGATTGTACGATGAAACAGTGGTAGGCTATGTTATAACTTATGGTACGTACAGACGAGGAAAAGTGCATACACAGAGCCCACAAAGGAGGCGCAGACTAAATTTCTCTCTATATCCTCTGTGTATGCGCACTAGCTACGGTGCATGAGGTTGTAATAACCCATTATCTGTTGGCCCGATCGTTGGCCGGCGAAGCGTTCGAAAGGAATTAACCATGTCCATTATAGACGCCCATATCCACTATGGCGACGATGACCCACTGCTCTTGGCTCTGCTCGCAGAGTTTGATCTTAGCCTGTTTAATATCTGTGTCGTCGTCGAGGCGCCGGATTCGGATGTACAAGCGCCCTGGCGCGATCAGGCGGAAACCTATCAAGCATTGGCACAGGCGCATCCGCAACGTTTTGCCTGGTGCACCAGTTTTGATCTACCCCGCTTCGATGATCCAACTTACATGGATCAGGCGATTGCTGGCTTACAGCGCGATTTCCAGGCGGGCGCGCTGGCCTGCAAGATCTGGAAGAACATTGGCATGGATGTTAAAAAGCCCAATGGCGAATTTTTGATGGTCGATGATGCGCTTTTTGATCCGATCTTTGAATGTTTAATCACCAGTGGCAAGCCCTTGTTAACGCATATTGCCGAACCGCTGGCGTGTTGGCAACCCCTGACCGAAGATAATCCGCATTATGGCTATTACAGCAAAAACCCGCAATGGCACATGTACGGGCGCACCGATTTCCCCTCCCACGAACAACTGATGGCAGCCAGAGATCATGTACTCGAAAAACACCCAAAACTGCGGATGATTGGCGCCCATCTGGGAAGCTTAGAGTGGGATGTAGATGTGGTGGCCGCCCGGTTGGAGCGCTACCCTAACTTTGCGGTCGATATTTCGGCGCGTCTAACGGATCTGGTGGTACAAGATTCCGCTAAGGTGCGCGAGTTTTTTCTGAAATATCAAGATCGTATACTCTTTGGCACGGATGTCGTCATGCGCCAGAAACCGTCTACGCTGAACGCAACGGACAAGGCTGCGGCGATTGAGGCCTTGCGCGCGACCTATCAATCCCACTTCGCCTATTTTGAAACGGATCAATCGCTCGTCATACGTGGCCGCACCACGCGTGGCTTGGGGTTGCCACCGTCTGTGCTAGAAAAGTTTTATCGCACAAACGCCCAAGCCTGGTACCCTGGCCTATAAATTTCCTCGCTACAAATTTATTTCAAAGCGCCGAACCTTATAGGTTCGGCGCTTTGGTTTCTGCGTAAAAAACTTACACATTACCAGAAAAAGTAAGCAAAGTGTAAGTAAAAGTAAGGCGTTATTCATCCTATAATCAAGGTATCATCCCCCTACATTGAAACAGTAGACCTGTCCATGATGGACAGGTCTTTTTTGTGCAGTGTTAGCTCGTAAGCCTGAATTACCCATTTATTAATTGTGTCCAAGGTATCACGTGGGGGATGTGGCAATGGAACGAATTCAGTATAAACAGTAGGAGAAATTGATGAAAAGTATGAGCAGTCAGGTCAAGCGCCGTTATTCGCCCCGATTATTGTGGATCAGCAGTGGATTGATCATTTTGAGTCTGTTTACGGAATGGTTGCCAGCGCAACGGTTACTGGCCGCCAGCGCAACCGCCACCCCTGCATCGGCCACACAGGTAGCCGCAAAGGCAAAGCAAAAGGCCAACTTGCGCAATGGCCCAGGCACCAACTATGGCATTATCGGTTCGGTTGCGGCTGGCCAGGTTCTCAATCTTGTGGCGCGCAATGCGAAAGGGGATTGGTTGCAACTGGCAACCGGTGAGTGGATTGCAGCCTTTTTAGTCAGCAATGCGCCAACCAATGTGCCGATCGCTTCGGGTGCGACAACACCAGCGGCGACGAATACACCAGTGGCTAAACAAGCCGATCCGGCGCAACCGGCTCCCACGGCGACGCCTGCCGCGACCACCGGCGGAACCGCCAACGTGATCATTCAAAGTGTATTTTATGATGGCGCAGTGTATCGAGTAGAGAGTGATGAATATGCCGTGATTGCGAACACGGGTACTGCGGCGATCAACATCGGTGGGTGGCTTTTGAATGCCGGTGACCCAGGGCAGAATTTTACCTTCCCAAGCTTTACCCTGGCTGCGGGACAGGTATGCCGGGTATATACGAATGAAATTCATCCCGAAAGCTGCGGTTTTAGTTTCGGCATTGGCCGTGCCATTTGGAATAATACAGATGCGGATTGTGGTTATCTGTACGACGCCAGCGGGCAAGAGGTCTCTAACTATTGCTATTGAAAGTTATGGACTGAAAATCTAGTTTTGGACGCGGATGCACGCGGATTTTGTACAAAATCCGCGTGCATCCGCGTCTAATTTACAAGTTGAGTTTAATCGTTCACGCGTCAAAAAATTTAATTGTTTGGTGTAACGCCGTGGCCTTTTGCTCGGCTACGTCTAGGTCAAAGTAATTCGTCTTCAACTGCATCAAATTGGGCTGAATGGCCTCTGCCGCGGGGCAGAGACCACGCCCAAAGTGTTGGGTTTGGGCAGGCCCAAAGCTGCGATCACGGAAGGCTGGCTCAAGATAAGTCAATTGCCAGGCGCCATAGAAACGGTCACCGCCGTACTCCAGGTATTTGTTGCGAAAATCTGCCCATGTAAATGCACCATTATTTTCCAACTGCACCACATAGGTCCAATACGCATGCCCATAATCAGCCGGCACAGCTTGCGGAATCAGCCAGCGACAACCAGCGATCGCCTGCTGATAGAAGTGAGCCGTTTGTGTGCGCAGGGCCACTAATTCGTCGAGATGTTCTAATTGCCCCAAAGCCACCGCCGCACATAATTCGGGCAGCCGATAGTTAAAGCCAATCGAGGCATGGCGTTCATAGGTCGGGTCTTGAATTGTGTCTTTTGTAATCTTGCCAGCACTCGCCCCTACTGCAGCGTAACCAAGACTGCCAAAGCGCCGAATTAGATTGGCCAACTGCTCATCATTCGTGGTGATCATACCACCTTCGCCGCTAGTCATGTGCTTAGAGCTTTGAAAGCTAAAGCTAGACGCATGGCCAATGCTACCCACAATCCGATTTTTATAATAACCGAGAAAACATTCGGCATCGTCTTCTAAGACAAAAAGTTTATGGCGCGCGGCGATCGCCATCAGCGCATCCATATCGGGCGCCAGGCCATAGAGGGCCACGGGGATAATCGCTTTGGTGTGCGCGGTGATCTGCTGTTCAACTGAATGGGGATCGATCACCCATGTCTGCGGATCAACGTC
The DNA here is from genome assembly GCA_026389895.1 of Chloroflexota bacterium. Lineage (GTDB taxonomy): Bacteria > Chloroflexota > Anaerolineae > Caldilineales > Caldilineaceae > JAPLGZ01. The sequence continues at coordinate 15,287 of JAPLGZ010000118.1, forward strand.
GGCAAAAACTGGCACGGCACCCGCGTGCAATACAGCAAACGAGGTGCTCGCCATGGTGAGCGGCGGCACAATCACTTCATCGCCTGGCCATACACCCGCAGCTACCAACGCGGCGTGCATGGTCGCCGTCCCGTTGATAAATGCAATCGCATACTTGGATTGAAATCGCTCGGCAAATTTATGTTCCAGGCGCGTGCTCATCAGACTACCGGCGGAGGTGTGGAACTGGGCGTCTAATACTTCTTGGACATAAGCCCGCTCACGCTCTGTGATGCGTTCAATTTTGGTCATGCTCGTTCCTCAAAAAGCCGCAACGAATTTCAGGAATAAAGTCGGCAATGCGTAACGACAGCGCCTCACCTCCACGCCCTACGGGCGCCCCCTCTCCTGAATCAGAGAGCCGAG
>JAPLGZ010000851.1 GCA_026389895.1 Chloroflexota bacterium
AGAGGATCACCATGGCAATGATAAAAAATTTAGGTCGGGCGAGATAAGACATTGATAATTTTCTTTGATTCTATTTGTAATCTAAGGGATGACGATTTTGATTGCCGCGCGGTAAGCATAGGCTACATGCTTGAATCTACCAATAGCGTAGGGTCTTTCATTGGTAAAAGGCAGCGGGGTATAAAGGAAAAATTGGCTTGCAGCGTTTAGTATAATCGATAAGTGGGCAAGCGGCGTTACAATATGCTTACAATTGTTGTAATGCAGGCGCATCTCAACATTTTCTCAGGCCAAACGAACAAATCGAACGGACTGTAAGCATATTGAAAGACCTTGTTCGTAAAGAGTTGTTTATAATCATGAGGCGTTTCAATCACAGGCGCCAGTAGATGCCAAGCTATCACAGAGAAGCAAATACTCTTTTGAGGCGAGTTGTACAAGCCCGCCTTGGTTATCATGTGCCGTTTGATGATTGACTACCAGCTTGGTGATTTATACAATCTCATGTAGAAGACCTGGCCCGCTTTCTTTCCTGCGAATTGACATCAGGGTTTTATAGATTAGATGCCCTTTTACGGCGTATATACGGGGCATGTATCGCGCCTTGGGCCATCAATTTTGGCGTATAGGTATGAACCCTTCTTGCGTAACCGAACCTAACTGCACGACAGGCAGATTGATAACTCATTCGATACTATACAGACAGACGTTATAACTATACAGACAGACGTTATACAAAAACGTTATACAAAAGTGTAAGACCCGAATCTCGTATCATCGCTCGTTTGTTTTGTATGACTTTTATTATTGGGTCTGTTTATCATTAACCCTAACTGGAGCAGGTGTGTAGTGCAAGGACGGCCGAACATTATCAAGCGCTTATCATTGCTTATCTCTGCTGTTGCTGCCGTTTTTATTATTGGCGTTGTGGTCAGTCGCATTTATTTCACGACCACGACGACAGTAACTTCTTCGCGCGCAACCGCACTGCCAGCGCCTACCTTCAATGCTGCGCTGCTCAACGTCTTGATCCACGATTCGTATTATGGGGATGCCGATACCAATCTGACAAATCCACCGGTTTGGACCGTACCCGCGAATTCCGATGTAATCGTTACCATTGAAAACAAAGGCACCTTAAAACATAATTGGGCAATTGTTAAAAAGGGCGCCAGCGTCCCTGCGCCTTATGAAGAAGGTCAGGCTGGTAACATTTTATTGTATGGGGTTGGCATGGTCTACCATAACAGTCAGACTACGGCCACGTTTACGGCGCCAGAACCGGGCGAATATATGGTAATCTGTACCGTGTCTGGCCATTATCCTAAGATGCAAGGCCGTCTGATTGTTAAATAAACCTGTGCTCCATGATCGGCTTATTGAGTAATTGTGTCCACAGATTACAGCTGACCAACATCAATGATTGCGTAGAAATTAAGAAATCTGACTGATCTGCAAATGAATAGACAAGCGAGCAGGCAGGCTGGGACAGGGTAAACAGGAACAGCATGAAGCGTAAGCCGCTATTGTACACAATATTATTCATTGAACTCATGGTTGGGCTGGTCTTGCTGTACAACTTTAACTATTTGGTGAGCGCCTTCAAACCAAAGCCGCTGGTTACGCCCGAAGGGGTGGCACTGTCGGTTGAGCCTACGCGCCCGTCTATCGCAGTTGCTCAAACGCAACAGGCGATTACTCAGTCATTGGCCGCCGGCGACTTGTCGCCGGCTGTACTCAGCGTTTTTGCACCATTGCCAGCTGTCGCTAATTTACCGGACCAGCCGCTGACCGATGCGATGGTCAATTTGGGGCGCATGCTCTTTTATGAACCCCGTTTGTCGGCCACCCAAGATATGAGTTGTAACACCTGCCATCTGCTCGCTCAATATGGCACAGATCAGTTGCCCGTCTCGATTGGCCATGTGGGAAGACCGGTAACACGCAATTCGCCCACTGTCTATAATGCGGCTTTTCAGATCGCCCAGTTTTGGGATGGCCGCAGTCCAACGGTCGAAGAACAGGCCAAGGTGCCGATCCTCGCGTCTGGTGAAATGGGTATGGAAACGTTGGAAAACGTCGAAGTGGTGTTGCGTTCTATCCCAGGGTATGCCCAACCCTTTGCCGAGGCCTTTCCTGTTTTTGAATGGCGATCATACCCAGTTAACCGCTAATGAGCAACGGGGCCTGGTTACCTTTATCGCAATCGGCTGCACAACTTGCCATACGGGTGCGCCGGTTGGTGGGTTATTGTACAAAAAACTCGGTGATTATGAACCATTTCCAACCGCTGATATAGGCCGATTCGCCGTTACAGGGCGGGCGGCTGATAAATATGTCTTCAAAGTGCCGAGTTTACGGAATGTGGCAAAAACCGGCCCCTATTTGCATGACGGCAAGATCAAGACCCTCGATGAAATGGTCCGCATTATGGCCCGTTATCAACTGGGCAAAGCCGTAACAGATGCTCAGGTGACCGATATCGTGGCTTTTTTGAACGCTTTGACCGGTGATATTCCCACAACGTATATCGCCCAGCCCCAATTGCCAGCCAATGGCCCTAATACGCCGCGGCCTAAACGTGTAAACTAAATGACTCGACTTGCGGAACTTTATTTTGTTTTGCCTGAGAGCCTATCACAGAACAAAAGTAGCCGTGCTATAAATTGTCCGCTGGCTAGCGTAGCCTGTGGCGCAGCGTTAATTAATCAATGCACCCTAGAGAGCAGATGAGTGATGATTCTATGAAATTGACGAAAGGACGGCTTATCTTTGTCTTGTTAAGTTTAGTTGTGATCGTGCTATTGGGGATTATGGTCGGTTTGCAGTTACTGATCATCACCACGCCTACGGCCACAACGGTTAGCGTTGCTAGCACGGAACAGACGAACCCGCCCACCCCAACAGAATCAGCCCCCGTCGCCTCAGCGACGGCGATTCAAGTGGGCCTGGCTACGATTGCACCCACCGCACTGCCTGTCGAACCGACTGCGACGCCTGTCGCACCAACACTGGCGCCACCCACAGAGGCGCCCCCTACGCCTGTGCCGCCCACACCCGCCCCAGCGACGGCCATACCGGCGCCACCCAGCGCTACACCTGAACCACCCACTGCTACTCCTGAAAAAGTCTTGGTGCCGCCACCGGCCCCTACCTTAACCAGCGAACCAACGATCGCCGCGCCAAAGGCTATCGCTGTGGCAACCAACACCTCCGCGCCGCCTGCCGATATTCGTCTCGGCGAAACGGATCGCGCTGTCGATTGCAAGTTCGCCACAGAGATTGTACAACTCTTCTTAGAACGCCAAATGAAGCTGCGTGTGGCGCGTGTTCATTTTAACAGCGTCAACGATCTGTTTCTGGCCCTTGCCTCGGATGATGCCAACCAAAAAGTTGACTTGACGCTCTGTTACATCGACCCCGATGATCGCACTTATTTGCAGCAGTATGATAGTACGCTCTTGTTTGTGGCTAGCAATTATGCCGCACGCGAGCAAAAACGGCTTTCTGTCATGGGTAATTCAAAGATGATTGTACAACTTAAAACCCAGCAACCTTGTGTCTATAATTTCCTCAAGAATCTTGACTTTGGTGATTTGCAATTCTCTGCCGCCGATGCCAACCAGTGGCTGGCGCAAAATAGCGAACGCATCGCTGCCTGGAGCCAGTGTCAGTAGCGGCTGAAGGCTGATAAATCTGTGCATAGAATAAATTCGTTTAGCATCCAGGCTAGCCCTGCTCATCTATCTAAACTGCAGAACAAGAACGAATATTTAGCAAGAACGAATAAGGGATCGTTGACAAACTAACAACGCTATGAAGACAATTCGAGAAAACCTTCCTTATCTATTATTAGTGCTCATTGCCATCATTTTGGTGGTGATTACGATTAGTTTGCAGACGACGATCATCTCAAACCAGCAGGCCGATGGCGCAACGGGCAGTGCGAACAATCGTGGTTTGCTCTATACCCTGCGGGAACGGATTGGGATGGCAATTTTACCGGCCACATTGACGCCACCGCCAGCATCACCGACGGCATCCCCGGAACCAGCGACGCCTGTGATCGCCGTGGTGGCCACGTTGCCTCCCGCCGCAACTGATACGCCTGTGCCGCCCACAGAGGTTCCGCCTACGCCTGTGCCTCCAACCATCACACCAACACCTGTGCCGCCCACAGAGGTTCCGCCTACCCCTACCCCTGTGCCCCCAACTATCGCACCAACACCTGTGCCACCGACAGAAATTGCGCCCACCGCCACGTCTCCAGCGCCTGCGCCACCGACAGCCGTGGTCCCGACGCCAGTGCCACCGACGCCGACCACCATCGCTACGCCGACCAACACGCCAGGTCCCCGCGCCGACCTTCGGCTTGGTTATCTGGATCGCGATGACTGTAAATTGGTGACCGAGATTATCCAAGTAATTTTGGAACAAAACTTCAAACTGAAAATCGATGCGGTGGCTTTTACCCAAGAAGATGAGCTATTCGCCACTTTGGCGGCAAAAGAGGACCAAGCGCGTGTGGATCTAACTTTTTGCTATATTGATCCAAGTGACAGAAGTTATCTCCAAAAATATTATGGCTATGTGATCTTCGTGGGGGACTTTTATGAGCAGATTGAGACCAAGCGTTTTCAGATTTTGAGCAATTCGGCGGTTAAACCGCCACTTGAACGTGATCTGCCCTGTGTCTACAAATTTATTAAGAGTTTTAAGTTCGAACACGCGGAACTGGAAGGCCAAACTGCCAGTGCCTGGCTTGAAAAACACCCTGAGCTAGTTCAAAGCTGGACTACTTGTCAATGACATGACTCTCCCTGCCACAAACAAGGATAAACAGTTCTGATATGGATCTACCCTGCAACTATTTGGATATTGGCGCACTACAGTATGGGTTTGTTTTTGAATCTTGCCCACTTGAACTGATCTAAGCCCTGTTCGTGGGGTGTTATACCACCACTTGGTTAGTTTTTATCCCAAGTGGCTGCCAGCTTTTTTTTGTAACCTATCAGCACCCCAGCTTTATGGGGGCCAGGCGCTATCCTGGAAAATCGTAAGGAGAGGATGTCAATGTTTCGCCAGCGCTATTTTGTCTTAATTGTTTTATTATCACTGCTGTTTTCTAATCTACATGTCTATCCCGTGAAGGCGCAGACAACTGCACCGATTACGACCACCGTGGCGATTACCACTATTTCTGACGTCACAAACACCGTGCCCATTACACCGTCGATGAGCATAACCGCCACGACGACTATAATGACGGATACAATTAAGGTAAGCTCGAAGGCCTTCACTGAGCAACTATTGTTGGGTAAGATGTTGGTGTTATTGTTGAAAGATGCCGGTTATCCCGTAGAAGACAAGACTGGTATGGGTAGTTCCCCTGCGGTGCGGGCTGCCCTAGAGCACGGCGAGGTCGATATCTATCCTGAATACACCGGCACAGCATTGACGTTGGATAATGGCTTACCGGCGTCGGCTTTGCCTGGCACCCCAGATGGGGTCTATGCATTGGCCAAAAGCTTGGATGCCGCCAAAGGATTGATTTGGTTAGCCCCTGCCAAGTTAAATAATACCGCCACGTTAATCGTGGGTGCTGATCTGTGGGATAAAGGCATCAAGACCGTGGCGGAGTTAGCCACTTATATGAATGAAAACGAGTCTCCTTTCAAGCTCTGTGTTGAGCGTGAATTCTATGGCCGTGAAGAGAATGGACTGGCCGGTTTGCAGCAAATTTATGGCTTCAGCTTTAAGCCAGACAATGTATTGTTTATGGATTTTAACGAGACCTATGACGCGCTACGTACCAACCAGTGTGATGTGGCAGAAGCATCGACCACCGATGGCCGGATCAATGCCTGGGGTTTCCACAGTCTCGATGATACGTTGAATTTTTTCCCAATCGAGAATCCGGCGCCGGTTATTCGCAAAGAAGTGTTAGATCGTCACCCGGAAATTGCCGATTTGCTGAGCCAACTCGGTCAATATCTGGACAACACCACCATGAGTCAACTAAATGCGCGCGTTGACGTTGGCCCCGATGGCAAAATCGGCAGCGGTGATGAAGCATCCATTGAAGGCGTAGCCACAAGCTTTTTGCAAAGTAAAAACCTGCTCAAACCACCGACGATCACGGTAGCCTCCAAGGATTACACAGAGCAATTGATTCTGGGCAAAATGCTGGCGTTGGTAGTCAAAAATGCGGGCTATGGGGTGCTGGATAAAACCGGGACCGGTGGTTCGCGCATCGTGCGGCAGGCGATTGAAAAGGGCGACATCGATGTGTATGTGGAGCT
>JAPLGZ010000025.1 GCA_026389895.1 Chloroflexota bacterium
AAACAACTTGTTAAAACTTTTTTCTTATGCTATAGTTTTTTTAGGTCAGCATCCCTCCGGCCTGTTTGGCTAGAACAAAATCTAGTAGGCAACATATTCCGCACCATAAAAGAATTTTGTCGACACCACAATTCAATTCTCTACATCAAAAGGAGTTTGGAGATGCAGAAAACGTCGCGGCGTGAGTTTTTGAAGATAACAGGTTTGGTTGGTGCTACGGCCGCGTTGGCCGCTTGTGTGCCGGCGCCTGCGCCCAGCAGTGCAGGAACCGAGGCCGGCGCGGCCCCAGCCGGGGCAAAAGTGGAGTTGCAATGGTGGTCCTTTCCGTTAGGTCTGCCCGAAGCGCTCTATCCACATGGCAAGCGCGAACAGGAATGGATCGATGCGTATACCAAAGAACACCCAGAAGTAACGATTGGCTATCAAGCCATGGGCTGGGATTCGTTGACCAAAATGGCCACCTCGATCACGGCGGGGAATCCACCTAATTTGATCTTGCGCGGTGGAGTTGACCAGATTATTTATGCGTTGCAGGCCAACGTCGCGCTCGAAGTAGAATTGCCTCAAGAAATGAAGGACGACTTGCCCGCGGGTTGGGCGGATGGCTTGCTCTATCAGGGCAAGAACTATATGGTGCCCTTCTACACATTAGCCTCGGGCATGGTGCTCAATTTGTCGATTGTGGAGGAAGCCAAGGCCACCGATCTGTTGCCAAAGGCGCCGGAACGAACTTGGAACTTCGATCAATATTTGGAATTAATGAAAAAGTGCACCTTCAAGCGCAGCGATGGCACCGAGGTGTGGGGCGGCGTTTTCCCAACCCAACAGACCAACCCATTTTTCTATTGGCCAGAGCAAGTGCTCAGTTGGAACTGGGGCACGGATACGGTCAAAAATGAAAATGGCCAATGGAGCTGTCTGCTCGGCGAAGAAAAGGGGCTGGCCTGGTTGCAGTGGATGCAAGACCTCTATGAAGTACACCACGTGATCCCAAACCCGTCTGGCCTGAGCACGAGCCGGTGGGATTACTGGAATCAGAAGGCGTTGCTGGGCGGGATCGGCCCTGATATTGGGTGGGCGCATCGGCCAAACACGACTGTAGATCCCAAAACCCTGGTGGTGACAGACAAGGATCATGATCTCAACTTTATTTATGTCCAGCCGCCCACCAATCCCGATGTGAAACATTCCTCCGTTTGGGGTGGACCGCTCTTGGATGTGAATACGGTGCTGTTCAAGACGGCCGATGCCAATCAATCTAAGCCGGCCATTGATTTTGCCCTCTGGCTTTCTAACAAAGATAATCAGAAATGGTTGTCGCAATACCTGTTGCCCGCGCGTACCTCGGCCTTGGCAGGGGTAGACGATCCGTTGTTGAAATGGCACTTTGAAAATTACATCCCCTATGGCCGCCAGCGCATGGAAGCCAATGGCGGGCGGGCGCGTGAAGTTGTCGAGCAGTTAGAACTCGTCTTGCAAAAGCTATTCTTGCCCTCAACCCCGGCAGAAGCCGTGGCGGATTTCTGCACTACCGTGAATGGGTTGGACTGGTTTAAGGGCGCTTAAGCCTGGCGCGTCAGCACCCATTGCCTTTATCTGCTTGGGCGATCAGTCGGTTGGTTTCACCGGCTGATCGCCCGCTATTGTCTGACCACAGGTGTTTTCTATGACTACCACAAATCAGGTGCGGCCTGCCCTTACCAAGCCTGGCCGCCAGCTGAAATATGCGACGATGGACAAGTTGTGGGGCTATCTGTTGATCGCGCCCTTCATGGTCTTTTTTATCGTCTTTGTGTTGGTGCCGTATGGCATGGCGATCTGGTTAAGTTTTGTCGATTGGCATCCGCGCGGCATCACGAAATTTGTTGGGTTGCAAAATTACATCACGGTTGCGAGTACATCTGTGGCGCGTAAAGCCCTGCTCAATTCGTTTCTGTATGCGTTGATGGTGGTGCCGATCTCGACGGTGGTGTCGCTGGTGACGGCCATGTTAATTGCTTCGTTGCGCAGTCGAGCGTTACGTAGTTTTTTTCAGGCGACATTTTATTTGCCCGGCGTCATTTCTGGTTTGGCCGTTGCCATTATCTGGCGCTTTGTCTTCGATTTTCACATCGGGGTGCTCAATCATTTAATCTCGTTGCTCTCGCTCAAACCGGTGAATTGGTTGGGCAATGTCTATACGGCCCTGCCATCGCTGGCTGGTATGGCGATCCTCTCGGGTAATGGCGTAGCGGTGATTATCTTTTGCGCCGCGCTCTTAAGCATCCCGACCGACTTGTATGATGCGGCTGCCGTCGATGGTGCTAACTTTTGGCGCAAACATTGGTCGATCACCTTGCCCTTGCTAACGCCAGCTCTCTTGTATGTGGTCGTCGTTTCGACCTTGGGCGCCTTACAGGTGTTTGTGCCGGTCTTTGTCTTGACACGTGGCGGGCCAGTCTATGCCACGATGACCGTTGGCTATTATATTTATAACCAACTGATCTTCTACGCAAGCACCGGGACCGCGTCGGCGGCGGGTTTGCTGTTGCTGATCGCCACGATCGGTCTGACGATTTTTCAATTCCGGCGTTTCTCACAGGTGGTTGAATTTTAACCGCAGCTTGCGCATTTCATGGGAGATTTGCATGGCGACTGAAGTACGAATTGCTCGGCACCAACCACGCCCTAGCGCTACACCTTGGCTGGCACGCCTTTTTCCAGAAGGTGGCGCTAGTGTAGGGCGTTATCTGGGCTTGCTTGTCATTCTGATTTTTGCGGGGATTTCGCTTTTTCCGTTGTATTGGTGTTTGATCACCAGTTTCAAGCAACCTCAGGATGTTGCCACCGTGCCGCCGTCATTGGTGCTCACGCGGCCCGCCTTGACGAATTATATCAATCTGATCCGCGGCACGGGTGTGGCGAATGCACCCGTCGTACGCTGGTTTTGGAACAGCGTACTTACTGGGATTGCAGCGACAACGGGCGTGGTTTTGCTCGCTTCGCTGGCCGGTTATAGCTTTGCCCGCAAAAAATTTCCGGGGCGTGATCTGATCTTCTGGTTGGTTATCAGTACCTTGTTGGTGCCAGGTTGGTCAACTATTATTGCTACCTATGTGTTAACCCTCAAAATGGGGCTACATGATACCTATTGGGTATTGGTCCTACCAGGTTTGGCCTCCCCATTTGCGCTATTCTTATTTCGTCAGTTTGCTGTGACGTTGCCAGAAGAGCTTTTTCAGGCGGCCAAGATCGATGGCGCCAGCGAGTTACAACTTTGGGCCCGTATTACGCTCCCTTTGTCTAGACCCGTGATCGCCACCCTTGCCATCTTCACCTTTGTGGGCCATTGGAATGATTTCCTCTGGCCATTGCTGGTGCTCAATAAGCAGAATATCTATACCCTGCCGGTGGGCGTCTCGGTGATCATGTATCAAATTCAAGGCGCGGGTCCCTCGTATGGGATTGGCATGGCCGCGGCAATTTTGATGTCGGTGCTGCCAATTTTGGCTTTTCTGGCCATGCAGAAACAGATGATTGAAGGTATTACGATTGGCTCGGTGAAGGGCTGATCAATGGTTGAATGAGCTTTTGTGCGCTAGCTGGCCAAAAAAGATGTGGAAACTTATTGAGATAACCGTGCGGGTTAACGCACTTTGTATACCAGGCAGGGATTTGTACCTCTGCTTATCTAAGGAGAATTATCATGGATTACACGACCCTTCAGAAGCCAGAATTGGCCTACCAATATGAATTTGGCCTAAATGAACTCGATGCCGCGCAAGCTTGTGTAGAGGCGCATGGCTTTGCCGTGCTCAAGCGTCTGTTGCCAATGGATATGGTGGAAGAGCTGAAGGCCTCTGTCCTGCAAGTGGTCGATCCAAAGGGCGAATTAGGGCCTGGTCAGAGCCGCACCCATACCTCTTTTGTGGAATATTCACCCGCTCTCTGGAAGTTGCTGGACTATGAACCTTTTATGCGCGCCCAACGCGTCTTCTGCCAAGCCGAAGAATTGACCCTCAACCGGACGGCGGCGATTATTCGCCAACCGGGGTCGGCACCGTTGGTTTGGCATTCGGATTGGCGGGGTTTTTCTCAAGATGCACCCAAGGCCGCCAATGACATTTTGAATCGGGGACCCTGGCCTTCGGGCTTGTGGTTCTATCTGACTGGCTCTAACCCCAAGCATGGCGGCTTGGCGGTGATTGAAGATTCACATGTACCCGATTGGGCTGGGCCAGAAGGTTTTCCGCTGCTGCCTGATCGTCACTCCTTTTATCCCGAAGGTGGCGAGCAGAAAGGCTATAATGGCTTTGACATCCCAGGGCTGGTGCCACTCTTTACCGATCCAGGCGATGAGATTGTCTTTGCCGCGCGCACCTATCATTCGGCTTTCTCTAATCAGACCGACCAGGTGCGGCTCTCGTGTGGTCTAGGCTTGCGGCCACGCCATATGCGCCTTGAGGCGCCCTGGCCACTACCGGCCACCGCGCAGGCGTTTGTTGATTCTCTGCCGGCGCACCTCCAGCCCCTGGTGGAAAATTACAC
>JAPLGZ010000864.1 GCA_026389895.1 Chloroflexota bacterium
AATTTTGTAGAACCAACCATTGTCAGGATGCCAAGCCAAACAGCTTTGGTCTGTGAGGAGACCTTTGCGCCGATCCTCTATGTGATGGCCTATGAAACGCTCGATGAGGCAATCGCGGTGCATAATGCTGTCCCCCAAGGCTTGTCCAGCGCGATTTTTACGACCAACTTGCTTACGTCGGAGCATTTTTTGTCGCAGCTGGGTTCAGATTGCGGCATCGCGAACGTTAATATTGGGACCAGTGGTGCAGAGATCGGTGGGGCATTTGGCGGCGAAAAAGAGACGGGCGGTGGGCGAGAATCAGGCTCAGACGCCTGGAAGGGCTACATGCGCCGCCAGACAAATACCATCAATTGGTCAGGCGCATTGCCCCTGGCGCAAGGGATTCAGTTCGGTTAATGACGAGAAGATTGAATAGGCGCCGGATGAACTTTACCCGCATGGACAGCCTCTTCACACATAATTACGCACGAACCGAAATTACAATATAACTAGCCGACAAAATAGCGCCAGCAATAGCGATCCAACCGCTTTGCTGGCGCTAATTTGTCGGCTAGTTACCTCATGCTCTATGCAGTTTGCGATGCTATCGCTTGTCCTTTTCCCTTAGCTTCAGATCTGTATATCTCGATGCCTCCTGGAATTTGAGCGCTAGAACCCTAATTTTGTCTATATAGATTTTGCATTTTTTTAGCTTAATTCACAATCATATTCTCTAATTTTTGCTTATCAACAGGAACGAACAAGCAACAGTAGGGGAAATGATGGTTTTACATCGCGCAAACAAAGGCAATCCGCCTGACATCGTATACATATCGTATGGAAATCGTATATTCCTCGTCTGAAAGCGCCCAACCCCGCTCCAGTATATTGAGACTAAGTTTGCCGGTAAATAATACATATAATTTTCCCAAGTAATTAAATTTTAAAACCAGAAGGTTTGTAAGCATTATGCAAGCAGTTTGGGTAATTTCTAGCTATTCATGCAATCATTTTTCCCGTATAATGAACAACTAATTTATATTGCCTTTCATTGCATCAGCCTTTATAGATTGCCATTCTAAGTTTATAAGGGGTTGGTAGCCGCCGCGCTCACTTCAAGTCTCACCAACTACAAGCAACTATGTTCTCCCTGGTCTTAAGCGTAGCCTTCAGGTAGATTGGCCAATGCCCAACGTGATTGCATTCAATAGAAGTTGGCTAAAAAATATCTAAATTCACGAATGGCGAACGAATAAAACCAAGGCAATGGTGTATGTTCGCGCAATCCGTCAAATCGTACGCCAGCCCTCACTTGTTTCACGAATATTTTCAAGTTTATCGAGTAATATCCTATAAAGTGGCGTAATTACTAACCATCGTGGACAAAAGATAAAAAACGCCGCAACTATTTTAGAGACGCATCCTCGACTTAATAAGAAAACAGAGCAAGGGAACAAAACAGAATGTTGAATATCCTGATTATAGGGGCCGGCGTTGTAGGACAAGCAACAGGTAAAGGGCTGGCAAAAAAAGGCTATAAGATTGGTTATGTTGACATTGAACCGGAAAAGTTGGCGTTTCTTTCAAAGCAAGGGGCGCTCGCCATGCGAGCGGATCAAGTAAATTGGCAGATGTGGGACATTATTATGGTAGCGGTGCCCACCCCCACGATTGATGGTCACATCACATTGGCCCCCCTTACATCCGTCATGACAACTATTGGCGCGGGTTTAGCGATGATCAGCAAATTTGCAGTCGTGGTTGTACGTAGCACAGTCCCCCCCACCACGACAGATCAACAATTACGCCCCATCTTAGAAGAATTTTCTGGCAAACAGGCTGGCATCGATTTTGGGATCGCCGTGAATCCAGAATTTCTCCGTCAGCGCAGCAGTGAACAAGATTTTGATCGGCCGTGGATCACGGTGCTAGGCGTTTCGGATCGCCTGACAGGCGAGATCCTAGCGGATATTTATACACCGTTTGGCGGGCTCACGATCCAATGTACGCCAACGGAGGCCGAGATGATCAAATATGTGAACAATATTTATAATGCCCTCAAGATTAGTTATTTCAATGAAGTGCATGCCATTTGCGAGAAGCTGGAAATTGATAGCAATGTCGTTAGTGCCGTCGTCGCGCGTAGTGCCTAAGGCATGTGGAATCCACTGTATGGTACACGGGGGGGTGCGCCTTATGCCGGGGCTTGTCTGCCCAAAGATACAGAAGGGTTTTTGGCCTTTTGCCAGGAGCAGGGTTGGGAAGCGCTGATGTTGGCCGCGACCATTCAGGTCAACCATAATCTTCAAGCAGGCGTTGCTGCACTGGCTTCACCTGGCGTCATCCAACAGCTGCCAACAAGATGAGATTAAAATCGATGCTGATGTTCGGCAATTTTGTCATGGGCTGTACGTAGAGTCGTCAATACCTGCCATTTTATCGTTGTAAAGTTTTAAGTCGCCCAGTTATTGGAAACTTCAAGTTTGTAAGCTTACTGTAAAAACAGGTGGAATTATGCCCGATCAACTACTGTTGGAGTTCAAACGTCTTTATGACGTCTTGCTGCAACTCTTTAGTGCCTTAAAGAGTACAGGCAACCTCATTTTCCTATTAATTCCGGTCGGTTATATCGGCATTTATCGCTGGGGTATCTGGTTAGTACGCAAGTTAATTGGCTTGCGCTACCATCCTCAAACACCTTCTGGGTATATGACAACCACCAGCTTAGTCACACCAGTCTATAACGAAAATCCTGAAGTATTTTTGATGGCTTTGCGCTCTTGGGCAGCCAACAGACCAACAGAGATTATTGCGGTCATTGATTACACCGACGAGAAGTGTATTCAAGTGTTTACAGAATTTGAGCAAGAGCTCGCCATTGAAGGGCTGACCGCGACGAAGCTGGTTGTTACAAAAAAGCCTGGAAAAAGACCCGCGCTCGTGGATGGTACGTTGGCATCAAGCGGCGAGATCATCTTTTTGGTCGACAGCGACACCGTTTGGATGGAGGATGTCCTTGTCAAAGCCGTTGCGCCATTTGAAGACCCCGATGTCGGTGGCGTGACCACCCGCCAGAATGTGTTAAACCCGCGCACCATTGCCCAACGGCTGTTCGATGTCTATTTGGATATTCGTTATATGGACGAAATCCGCTTCTTGGCGGTTTTGGGCAATGCAGTGACTTGTATTTCAGGACGTACAGCCGTCTATCGCCGCTCGGCCATCTTGCCGGTGTTGGACGATTTGGAAAACGAAACATTTTGGGGGCGCCCTGTCATTAGTGGCGACGACAAAGCCCTTACCAATCTCGTGCAGGCCCAAAAGTGGAAAGTTCGTTATCAGGAGAATGCGCGCGTCTATACCCCAGGCGCGCCGCAATTAGGCTTTTTTATCAAGCAACGCATTCGCTGGGCGCGAAACAGTTGGCGCTCGGACTTACGAACGCTCTTCAGTGGGTGGGTCTGGCGCGAACCGGCGTTGGCCTTTCATCTGATTGACCGATTGTTCCAACCAGTGACGACCTTGATTGCGCCGACCTATTTTTTCTTGTCGATCTATTATCAACGTTATTTTATTACGATTGTGCTCGTGGCGTGGTGGCTAGTCTCGCGCCTGATCAAAATTTGGGGCAATATCCGCCGCAGACGGTCGAGCATTATTGTCTTGCCCTGGTACATCCTCTTTAGCTACTGGTTTGCCATCCTGCGCATTTATGCATTCTTCACCATGAACTTGCAAGGATGGAATACGCGCTGGTCGAGCAATCGGCTGCGCGCCCTCAAGCCATTGCGGCTGATCCCAGCCTATCTAGCCACGGGTATCACTGTTATTCTCATTGTACTTGGCATCAACCTCTTCTTTGAGCGCCAATTACCGTTGCCGGGCATCACACTGGACTCGCATGTCAAAGCCGCCGAGGATCAGTTGCCCAACTACAACTTTACCCTGGCCAGCAGCAAAATCATTCAAGTGAGCGATCCACCACTGGCCCATGCCGGGGCGACCAAAGTTGGCGAAGGCTTGACAGATTATGAAATTGGCGTTGGGGATACACCCCAACTGATCAGCCTCAAGTATGGTGTTGAACAGAGTGCGATTAGCGTGCCCAGTGGCAAGTGGGAGATCGGGCAAAAAATTCAGCTCAAGTTACCCTTTAAGGACTATGAAGCGTATCGCCAGGCGATGGATAGCGCCGTCGGGCGTGAGAGCAGTTTAAAAGTGCAATATAAGCCGGAGATCAACGCGATTACGGTCGATGGTTGGGGCGCCGTGTTGGATGTGCCCACCCTCTACGCACAGGTAGGTGATAGTTCCTTGCTGGAAGATCAAGGGAACGGCGTCTATCTTTTGAAGACCAACTTGATCCTAAAGCGCCACACATTGCTCTTAATAGAAGCGCCGCAGGTGGCATGGCTCAAGTTAAAAAGTGATGCGACAGGCACGATCCGCATTTTTGGCGATGGCGGTGGGCTTGGCATTAGTGGCGTCAAGGTTAGCACCTGGGACCCACAATTAAACGATTATGATCGTAACTATAAGGATGGCCGCATCCATA
Organism: Chloroflexota bacterium; assembly: GCA_026389895.1. Classification (GTDB taxonomy): domain Bacteria; phylum Chloroflexota; class Anaerolineae; order Caldilineales; family Caldilineaceae; genus JAPLGZ01. The sequence goes on from JAPLGZ010000864.1 coordinate 4,538, forward strand.
TTCGCATCAACAATGCCCGAATGGATGTCGTTAATTCAGAAATCTCCTTCCTGGGCCAACCGGCAACCCGCGAAAGCGGTGGCGGCGTTTATGGGCTGGCCTGGCGCATTGAAACCAGCACCAAGTTTGGCAAAGAATTAGTGACCGGCCATGTGGAGAACAACAAAATCCACGATAATTATTTTGGTTTTTACTCCTTTGGCGCCACCAACATGATTATTCGCAACAATGAAGTGTTTAATAACGTGCAATATGGCTTTGACCCACATGATGACTCGAACAACTTCATTCTGGAAGATAACTATGTACATGACAATGGCAACCACGGCATTATCTTCTCGCGCCGGTGCACCAATAACATCATCCGTCGCAACCGCTCGGTCAACAACCG
>JAPLGZ010000849.1 GCA_026389895.1 Chloroflexota bacterium
GTTGGCTTATCTGGCGTTGGGACTTTTTTCGTATCTGGAGACCATTCCAGGACCGATCATGCCTTTTCTCCAGGCCGAGTTGCAGATCAGCTATGGGCTGGCCAGCTTGCATTTTGCTGCGTTTTCCTTGGGTTCGATCTGTATTGGCCTCGCTGGCGCTCAACTGACCACCTGGTTGGGGCGACAACGGGCTTTCTGGGCGGGGCTGGTTGGGATGGCCGTTGGCGTGGGGCTGCTGGCCTGGTGTCCGTGGGTCGTTGGCACAATTGCCGGCACTGGCGTGATGGGGTTGGCGGGTACGCTTTTGCTCGTGGCCACGCAAGCCCTCCTTTCTGATCACCACGGAGAACAACGCACCATCGCCTTTGCGGAATCGAATACCGTGGCCGGTTTTGGTTCGATCCTGGCCACGATTGCGGTGGGCAGCCTGGCCTACACGATTGGTGGCTGGCATTCCGCCGTTGCGTTAGCGATTGGTGCGGTCGTTGTCTTATTTATCTGTTTCCGTCAAGCCCCATTTAGCCAGGGTTCGGACGAGGTCAACCCCGTTGCTCGCACAACGACCTTACGCTTGCCACGTCGTTTTTGGATTTTTTGGTTAGTGTTATTGCTGGGGAGTGCTGTAGAATGGTCTATCGTGTTTTGGGGCGCGACCTTTTTTGAGCACGGCGTTGGCTTTGAAAAGGCGACGGCCGCCGCCGCCATGAGCGTGTTTTTTGTGGCGATTGTGATCGGTCGCTTTATTGGCAGCCGATTTGCACGACAATTTCCAAGCAGCACGATTCTCTTGCTTGCCCAAGGCATTACTTTAATCGGATTCCCACTCTTCTGGCTTGGCGCCTTTGGGCCACTGGCTGTTTTGGGCCTCTTTATTGCGGGCCTCGGCGTTGGCAATTTCTACCCAATGGCGCTAGCAACCGCGGTTGGCACGGCCCCTCATCTGGCTGAACAGGCTTCTGCGCGTTTAACGTTAGCGATGGGCCTCGCCGGGCTGACCGCACCTGTAATCCTCGGTTGGCTTGCTGATCATTTGACGATTCGGCAGGCTTATAGCATCGTGCTGCCGTTACTGCTATTGGCTGGGTTGTTAACCCTGGCCACAAAACGTGGTTGGTTTGGTAAAGCTATATGATATTTATTATAAATAAGGTAGGAACCCACCTGCGCCGGAAAGGTGAGTGCCCATTGGGCGCACCCTTGGTAAGGGCGTAGAAGCCCTTTAGGCCGCCGGTAAAGTTCCCTTGCGTAACACGGTTCGTTGAATTTATTGCTAAAAAGGAGTTTACTAATGCCTTACCTCGGTCATCTGCAGTCGATCGGGATCCTTCTGTTGGCTGGACTTGTGCTCTTTGGTGGCGCGGCCTTTGCGGCTGAACCTTTTGGTCATGTGGGGTCAGCCTCGCTCTATAAGGCGATCCACATGCATGGCGCCCGATACCGCCAAGTAAATTTGCTCGCAACCGCGGGCGTGATTGTGCTCTTTAGCGGCTTTGTGTTGTTGGCGCGTTTGACTTGGCGTGTCAATCAGCCGATCACCGTCGTTGGCCTTGCGTTGCTTGGGATGGCCACTATCCTTTGGCTGCTTGAGGTGGGCCTGCGCATCACAACGACGATGGCAACGGCGCAAGATGTGATGCGTGGTGTGGCGCCACCGGCCCGTTTTCCCCAGACGATTGGCGTTGGGTTTGAAGTCTTGTTTATCGCCTTCTTGGTAACAGCACTGATTGGGATCGCCGCCCTGCTCTGGGGGCTGGGTGAGGCCGGTGTTTTTTCACTGGATCTGACACGCGCCGGCGTTGTGATCTTGGTAGCCAGCAGCGTCTTTGCGGCGCGTGAATATCCCTGGGTGGGGGCAGTCGAACGGATCTTATTCTATCCATTTGTCGGCGTGGTGCTGCCGCTTGCGCTGCTGCTGCTCAGTCGGGGCGCTTAAAGGAAATTTATGTCTTTTGCACGCTCATTGCCGGTGATTGTCTCGATTCTGACCATTCTAACCGTGGCCTTTTTGCGTGAACGCTCGCGCACCTTGGCCGTGATCTTTGGCACCATGCCGATCAATTTGCCCTTGACACTCTGGATCACCTTTGGCGGTGCGACCGATAGTGTCGCCACCATTGCGGCCTTTGTCCGTTCGCTTGTGTTGGGGTTGCTGGCGACCTTTCTCTGGTTAGCCGTTGTCTGGTTGGTGGTGCGTATTGGCTGGGGCTTGCTGGCCGCTGTGGCCAGCGCCTATGCGGTCTGGGGCGTATTGATCGCCGTCTTCTTAGCCTTTGGGGTCTTAAGTATCAACCGATAAGAGGATCGGTGCAATTACGTGTGTCATCGCTCTCATTCGTCAACCACCACGCGTGACTGTAGGAGCTGGCTTGTCAACTATTCAATCAGCGCTCGGTTTGCTCACCGTTAACCAGGCGCGCCTCGAAGACATGGATCTACTGATC
>JAPLGZ010000770.1 GCA_026389895.1 Chloroflexota bacterium
TGGGTCGCCGTTACATCCTGGGTATTGCTCTCTGCTTGTGTCCCCGTGAGCGTTTGTGTATTGGTTAAAACCTGGGTCGTAGTGACCGGCGTGACAACGGTTAACACCTGGGTGCCAGTCAGGGTCTGGGTGCCCGTCAACGTCTGAGTGTCAGTCAGCGTAGCTGTCGTCGTCATCGGCGAACTGGCCGCAATGATGGCTGCTTCGGTCTCCCAAGGCAATTGGCCAGGTGCATCGAAGCTTTTGGCGACGACAAGAATGATCCAGATGGCGCCAATGATCAACAGCGGTGAAAAACGGCTGGGGCGTAAGAGTGGGTTGCGGTTCATAAAATCCTTCTACTAATGGCGTACTGATTGTTGGTGGATAGATAGCTGATGGTTATGCTTTTCTGCCCCGTAGTCGCGAGCGAGATGATAGCTAACCCTATTTGTACCTTATTTTCACGGTTCATTCAAATTCCAGGGTGACACAAACAGCAAAGCACTCGTCGAGAATTTGTTTGTTCACGAAATAGTTAATTCATCAAGCACAAGCACCTTCAATTCAGTTATCCGTTTGAGTTGTACATGGTTGGTCAGAAAAGCCTCACAACCTGCGTCGATGGCACTGGCTATTTGTAGCGAATCCGGCAGGCGAATATTATAGCGGGCGCGTAGAGCCGCTGCACGTATCCCCGTTTGGTCGTTGATCGGTTGAAATAGGGTGTTTCTGCCAGTTGTCACTAACTCGATAAACGCTTGTTGCAGAGGAATATTCCCCATGTGGTACGGTACAACAAGACACTCAGCCAGCGTCACTGGCGAAGTAATTGCTGTCAGGTCGCCTGCATCAATTTGGTTAAGTACAATGTCGATCAGCGAGCTATAATGAGGATTTTGTTCTACATAATAAATGACAGGGGCTGTATCCAGAAACAAGCGCAAAACACCGGTTAGCGCGTCACTGATTTTCATGGCGTCCGTCTCCACTGTCGTTCGCGTGCTTCGTCACCCTCGCGGCGAGTCCGAGAAACCCACGCTTGGGCATCTTCAGCCAGCAGAGGATAAGTCGCCATACCACGAATATCACGCCACTCTCGTCGCGCTGGTTTAGGGGGAGGTGATCCGGCTTTTAGGCCACTGCGCGCTCGCTCGGCAATGTGTGCGACGAGGGTCAACTGTTCTTCCAAAGACAATTGTTCTGTTTGCTTAAGTAGTTCATCTAACAGTGTAGTAGCCATTTCAACCTTCTCCTTACCCAGGTCGTGCGCTCAGTGGTTGCAGCTAACCATTTACGTACATGATAAATGAGATCTGGTGAAAATAACAAAGGCGGCTGGTGAATTTCACCAGCCGCCTTTGTGGATTGTATTAGGGGTGTGCAAAAATAAAGTAGAACCGCGGATGGGTAGGATAACGCGGATTTATTAGCCGTGCAACCAAAAATCTGCGGTTAGCGTACGCCTTTACACCGCCTTATAACTTACCACGCCGTCGCAAAAAGTCGGTGCCCATAATCAAGATCAGTGAAAAGAGACCTAAGACCAGCGCCGCGCTGTAGGCACCAATGTATTGGCGTTCATCCAGCGCCCGGTAAATGTAGAGCGTGGCGGTTTCCGTGCTCCCCTGTACGCCGCCGCCGACCACCAGCACGGCGCCAAATTCGCCAAGGGCACGCGCAAAGGTTAGCGTAATGCCATAGATAAATCCCCAACGAATGGCGGGCAACGTGATATACCAAAAGGTTTGCCAACCGCTCGCCCCAAGGGTGGCGGCGGCCTGCTCTTGTTGCACCCCAAATGCTTCTAGCACGGGGATTAATTCCCGCACCATAAACGGCAAGGTGACGAAGATGGTGGCCAAAATCATGCCTGGCAAGGCAAAAACGATTTTGATCTGCAAAGCGTCCAATAAAGGAGCCAACAGCCCCCCGCGGCCAAAGACCAACAAGAGCATGTAGCCGACGACGACGGGTGAGACGGCGAAAGGCATGTCGATTAGCCCATTGAGGATGCTGCGCCCAGGAAAGCGGTGACGCACGATCACCCAGGCTGTCAGCGTGCCAAAGCCGGTATGCACAAGCACCGTGATGACACTGATCAACAGCGTCAGCCAGAACGCTGATAACACACTTGGCTCGCTGAGCGCCGTAAAAATAGGCTGCACGCCTTTTGAAAAGGCACTGATCACCAGCCGGATTAAAGGTGCGGCAATCAAAATGGTGACATAGCTCACGACGAGGCCGATCAGGATGCGGCGACCCCAGGTGCTACGGCGTGAAATAGGCCGCGTCACCGGCGTGATGATCGGTGGCGTGGTGCCACGCTGGGTGTTGCCATGTAAGGTGGCCGTGGTCATGCGTGCTCCTTCCGATTGCGGTTTTGTAGCCAATCCACGAACAGAATCAAACTGAGGGCAATGACGAGCATGACAATCGAAATGGCGCTGGCGCCCAGCCGGTTGGAAGATTCCACTTCGCCCAACACATAAACGGCCGCGGTCTGTGTCTGCATGGGAATGTTCCCAGCCACAATCACAATCGCCCCGAATTCACCAATCGCCCGCGCAAAACTTAACAAAGCGCCGCTGGCCAGTGGCAACAGCAACGGTGGCAATGTAATGCGGCGGAAGATGGTCCAATCCCCGGCGCCAAGGCTGGCGGCCGCGTCTTCTTGACTGCGATCTAGGCCAAGCAGCACCGGCTCTACGGCCCGCACGACAAAGGGAAAGGTGATAAAGAGCAGGGCCAGGATAATGCCAGGCGGCGCAAAGATAACTTTCCAGCCCAGTTCGTTTTTAAGCCAGCCCCCTAACGCCTGTTGCGGCCCATACAAGACAACAAGCATGACGCCCGTCACCAGCGTAGGAATGGCCAGGGGCAAATCCACAATGGCATTGAGCACTGCCTGCCCTGTAAAGGTATAGCGTACCAGCACATAGGCCGTCAACGTGCCCATAATCCCATTGATCAAGGTCATTACGGCTGCTGTCCAGAGGGTTAGGCCCAGGGCGCTCCAGGCAATTGGCAAAGTGACCTGATGCCATAATTCACCCAGCCCGCTTTGCAGACCATCTTGCAAGATGACCAACAGCGGGATGATCAATAATACCCCTAAATAGGTAAAAGCAAGACCGCGTACGCCCCAAGCCCCCCAGGGCTTACGGGGCTGGGCGATTGTCTGTTCTGGCTTTGGCAGAGCGAGTGAAGTCATAAGGTGCTCACTTATTATTTTCTAGGCAATGGCGAGGGTTGATGCTGCATGGCCCCACCCTAACCCTCCCTAGGGAGGGGACTATTGGGTGGAAAGAACCTGTCATTTCGTCTGCCCATACTCAATCCCCTCCTCTTGGGAGGGTTAGGGTGGGGCTATCCTACACTACTTCTTTACGAATGTTAACGCGCCCGCTAAAAGGCGAGAGCAGTGAACTGATATTCCGCTGACTAGACGAGCGCACGATCAGCATTGGACAATTGTTCAACGTGCGGACAAAATGGCCAACCAATCCTTCCAAGACGACTTTGCCGTCAATATCTGGCAACGGCGCGCCCAACACCAGCAGATCGTGGGCGCCCGCTTTTATTTCATCCAGGATCTGCTCGCGCGCTCGACCCACACGGATAACCTTCTTCGCTGGCACACCGATTAACTCTAATGTTTGTACGCCATGACCCAGGAAGCGATGGACGCGCTCCTGTATTTCGGGCGTGTCCTGGGCTTCCGAAAGAACCGTCAGCAACTTGGCTTCGGCGCCTAAATGGCGGATCAAACGGCCAGTAAAGAGGACATCTTCTTTGCCCGGTTCGCCGCTGGCCGCGCAGATTAAGGCGTTTTGCGGCGCGGGCTGGGAGCAGGGCACAAGCAACAGATGGTGCTCACCGGTCTGTAAAACGTGTTCGGCGAGGGCCACACTCCCCGGCGCGCCTAGCCCCAAGATCACCATATCATAGGGCTGGCGTTCCACTTCTTGCACGATCGCCTCTCCAGGAGAAAGGGTTGTTGTACGCGTGTCCAGGGCTGCTAAACCGCTGCCCATCTGTTCTTTGGCTTCTTGCAAATGTCGTTGTAACGCTTCACCCGTCAATCCGTAGCCTAGCAAAGTGACCCGCGCATGCGCCAGCCGGGCAATCTGACCAGCGACCACCAGCGCCGCTTGGGCCGGTGGTGAACCATCCGTGGGCAAAAGAAAGCGCAGCCCTGGGTGTGTCAGCGCGTGAATTCGATTGATGCCGACCCAAACCTTCTGGCCGGGCAGGAGCGGTAGCCGCCCCACCTGATCTTGGGTGCGCGTCGCTTCAATGA
>JAPLGZ010000281.1 GCA_026389895.1 Chloroflexota bacterium
TCTAATAAAACAAGGGTCGAATCGAAGGCGAGTTCAGCCGGTAATTGGTCGGCCTCAAACCAGCCCGCTTCGCATACGTCATCATCACAGACAAATTCAATACGCTGCACATCGGCAGGCGTTGCGTGATAAGCCAACACAATGCCTTGGTTACGCCCCGGCAGAACAGCCATCGGAAAAACATCGAGCAATTGCACGATCCGAACGTCTAGGCTAAGTTCCTCGTGCAATTCGCGCTGCAACGCGCTTTCTGGCATTTCGCCAGCATCCATATAACCACCCTGCAACGCCCATTGACCTTTGGCGGGGTTAACGGCGCGCCGCGCCAACAAGATCCGATTTTCATGGGTCACTAAGGCAATCACAGCCACTTTAGGATCGGTAAAGTACACAAAATGACAACTTGGGCAGGCCAAGCGTTGTTGGCGATAAATGGTACGCTCCACCAGCGGTGTCGCGCACAAAGGACAATATTTATAATCGACTTGTCGCATGCGTCCTCGTTCGCAGCCGCATTGGGTACAAATTTAGCCACCAGGCGGCCACGTAAAATCAAAATTCAAATCAATCAACGCTTATTATACATGGCCTGTTGCCAGGCAAAAAACTTGCAAGAGCATCGGGATAGCCAGCCTGTAGCCCATGGATCGGGGCGAGGCAGTGAATAACGTTATCGCCGGGACAGGTGTTTAAGATTTGTGATTTGCTAAGGACAAATCTATAATAAGCCAGGGATAACTGGATAACAGACTCAAAGTACTCATCATCGATTGAATTTTGGGAAACAAGCTCGATCTCATTAAACACCTCTGAAATCTTTGCCAATCTAGCAAAGTGTGCCAATATGACCTGACCACCGAAATTAGCCAATTTGTACACGAGCGCCGGACGTGCAAACCTTATCACCGACGCCGACCCCATGATTCCGGTTGATGAAATAATGGCTATAAATTATTCGCGGAAACTATCCATAAAAGTTTTAATTCACAAAGCAACCAGCTCTATACGTTCCAGGAGGAAATCGATTGAACCTGCATGAATATCAGTCCAAGCGTATTTTCGCCAAATACGGAATCCCAATTCCGCAAGGCGAAGTAGCGACTACCCCCACCGAGGCGCGCGACATCGCAGTCCGCCTGGGTGGCAAAGTGGTAGTCAAGAGTCAGGTGTTGGTCGGCGGGCGTGGTAAAGCCGGCGGCATCAAGGTTGCCAACAATGGTGACGAAGCAGAAGCGTTGGCTGACAAGATTCTCGGCATGAACATCAAAGGCTTAACCGTCAAAAAAGTGCTAATTGACGAAGCAGCCGACATTCGCAAAGAGATCTACCTGGGGGCTGTGCTTGACCGCGCCCGCCGGCGAGTCGTTTTGATGGCCAGCAGTGAAGGCGGCGTTGAAATCGAACAAGTGGCGGCAGAAACACCCGAGAAGATCATTACGATGGCTGTCCATCCCTTCCTGGGACTGCGCGATTTTCAGGCGCGCCAGTTGGCGGACGGCATTGGTCTACCGAAAGATCAGATCAATGATTTTATCAAGATCGCCCGCAACCTCTATCAAGTTTACATGGACAGCGACGCCAGCTTGGCGGAGATCAATCCGCTGGTGATTACAGGGGCGAACAAGCTGATCGCCTTGGACGGTAAGATTGTGCTAGACGACAGCGCGCTCTTTCGTCATCCAGAATTGGCCGAGATGCGCGATCCAGATGAAGAAGACGCGTCGGAACATGAAGCACGCCGGCATGGCCTGAGTTACATTCACCTTGACGGCGAGATCGGCTGCATGGTCAATGGTGCAGGTCTAGCGATGGCGACGATGGACATCGTCAAGTTTTATGGCGGTGATCCTGCAAACTTCCTCGACGTGGGCGGTGGCGCCCAGGCGGATAAGGTGGCGGCCGCATTACGGATTATCCTGTCCGACAGCCGGGTGAAGGCTGTGCTCATCAACATCTTTGGTGGCATTACCCGTTGTGATCAGGTGGCCATTGGTGTTTTAGAGGCCATCAACACACTCACCGTCAAGGTGCCATTTGTCGTGCGCCTGGTGGGCACGAATGAGGAAGAAGGGCGGCGCATTCTGGCCGAGGCCAACTTAATTACAGCAACCAGTTTGGCTGATGCCGCGCAAAAAGCTGTGGCGGCGGCTCAAGGGGCCTCGCAGTCAAAAAATGAAGGAGGTGCCGCATGAGCATTTTAGTAAATAAAGATACACGGCTCGTTGTACAAGGCATCACCGGGCGTGAAGGAGCTTTTCATACGCAACAGATGATCGACTATGGCACAAAAGTTGTGGCCGGTGTCACACCAGGCAAAGGTGGCGAATGGGCGATTGGCAATGTGCCCGTTTTTGATACGGTGCAAGAAGCCGTCACCGCCACCGGCGCCAACACGAGTATTATCTACGTGCCAGCCCGCTTTGCCCCAGAAGCCATTATCGAAGCCGCGGATGCAGGGATTGCGTTGATTGTCTGTATTACAGAAAATATTCCAGCCCTGGATATGGTCATGGTGCGCGCCTATATTGATACGTTAAATACGCGCCTGATTGGCCCGAACTGTCCTGGGTTGATCACACCGGGCGAAGCCAAAGTCGGAATTATGTCTGGCCATATTCACACGCCCGGCAGTGTTGGTCTCGTCAGTCGTTCGGGAACGCTCACCTATGAAGTTGTCTATGCCTTGACCGCCCGTGGGATTGGCCAAAGCACAGCGATTGGCATCGGCGGCGACCCGATCATCGGCACCAAGTTCTTGGACGTGCTACAGATGTTCGAGAATGACCCCGCCACAGAACAGGTTGTAATGATTGGTGAAATTGGTGGGACCGACGAGCAAGTGGCTGCGGAATATATTGAAAAGCACATGACCAAACCGGTCACGGCCTTTATTGCTGGCCAGACAGCGCCCCCAGGTCGCCGCATGGGTCACGCTGGAGCGATCATTTCTGGTGGTGAAGGAACTGCCGCCGAAAAGATGGCCGTATTAACGAAGGCTGGGGCGCGTGTCGCCCGCCACCACGATGAAATTGCCGAGATGGTGGCCGAGAACGTGAGCAAGTAAAGCAACTCTCTTTCGAGATAACGTTCAACGCAAGGTAGGCTAGGTAAGTCTGCTGATTTTATCGAAGAAAAGGGTAGGGGCCAGGCATGCCTGGCCCCTACCCTTTTCTTCGATAAGTCCACACAACAAAATCCGTCTGCCAAAGCAGCTAATTTTTATCATTTTTTTCACGACAAAATGACCTGAAGCATCTTTACCGCTCAAGGTCATTTCACCGCGTATAGAAATTATCGCTCAATTACATATGATTTTGCGACAACCAGCCATCACGCAAAGCAACTAATACCGCCTCGGTGCGGCTGGCCACTTCCATTTTGGCAAAGATGTTGCTCAAATGAGTCTGCACAGTGCGCTCAGAGATCACAAGACGGCGAGCGATCTCTTTATTGCTGTGCCCTTGCATCAGCAGCCGCATCACGTCCAACTCGCGTTTGGTTAAGCCTTCTTCATCCTCTTCGATGGGAATCTGCTGCGTATTGCGTTTTTTGGTGATAAAACGCTTGAGCCGTCGTTGCACATCGGCTGTCAGGATTGGATTCCGCGCATAGGCCGAGTGAATCGCCTGCACCAATTCGCTAGCCGCCGAAGCCTTAATCACGTAACTACAAGCCCCCGCCCGTAACATTTCGGCAATGGTCAAATCTTCGTCAATGGCCGTTAGGCCAATAACGTGGACCTCGGGCAACAATTCCTTTAACTTCTTGGTTGCTTCAATGCCCGACATGCCACTCATCTGTACGTCCATTAATACGACGTCTGGTTGCGCGCCTTTAACGATCTGGTGGAGCAACGCCTCTCCACTATTTGCATCGCCGATCACGAAGATACTGTCCTCTTGCTGTAAGACCGCGCGCAAGCCTTGGCGCATCATTTCATGATCATCAGCCAACATTACACGAATCATTGACATAGCCCACCTATGTTATGGTTGTGTGCTGTGTAAAAATACCTTAGCGAGGTGAAGCCAAGCGATATCTTTGTCACAGCCATAAATTTCTCCTCGAAAAACTTGGTGCCTTTCTCATCTATAATGATGTACGATTTTTGGCTTAGTTACAATAGGACGTGTTGACAATTAAAGTAAGAGCGTGATGATAGAAGCAATGTGCCAAAAGGCTAAGAAATTACGGGCAGTTTTCTCATAGCGCGTAGCCAAACGGCGATAGTGTTTCAAACGGTTGAATAAGCGTTCGATATGGTTACGTTCGGCATAGAGATACGGGTCGAGAGGCCGCGGCTGGGTGCGATTGCGTTTGGCGGGAATCACAGCTGCGGCCTCCAGCGAGACAATTAAGGCCAGGAGGGCATCGCTGTCGTAACCTTTATCGGCGAGCACGCAGGCGGGTGTTTCACCGGTCAGTAATGTCTCGGCCTGGGTGATATCAGCCCGTTGGCCAGGTGTCAGCACGAAGCGGCGTGGGTTGCCCAA
>JAPLGZ010000349.1 GCA_026389895.1 Chloroflexota bacterium
GATCGGTAGTTTAGGCGCATTTGCAAAACTCCAGCGCGGTAACTTAGCCGTAGCGATTGCGCCCGACACGATAAATGCCTGTCAGGAGAATATGATCACCCTGAACGTCACAGGCGGCGTTCCAGGCGAAACAACCAAAAATATTCAGGCAGTCTTTACGGCTGCGCCAACAGATGTCTTCACACCGACCCACCCTATTTTAGGTGGCGGCCTGATAGGGCAATCGGTCACCGTTGTGCGCAGCGGCCATGTGGTGACTTTTACTTTCCCCAGTACGTTTGAGTTGGATGCGGATGGCACAATTGCTTTTCCCTTGTACCGACCTTGCGGCGCCACGGGCAACTTTCAGGCGCAAGTTAATTACATGGAACAGTGCAGGGTGCGCAGCACAGAAGCGAGTCTTACCACGACTACACGAAACGCCGACCTTAATCTTTTTACTACACCCAACAAAATCACACTTGGTGATCGCTCCGCACGGTGGCGGTTCTATGTGAGCAACGGGGGTGATGCAGCCGCAACCACCACGTATGTGACTAATACCTTGCCACTCAACCATCACTTTGCGGGCTTTACAGTCACGAGCGAGTTGGGATCACCCGCGTTGCTTAATTCGATCCAGGTTGTAACGGCCACCTTACCCAGCGGGCGCGAGATCGTCACCTTTACAATTCCGGCCACGCCGGGTATTCCACCAGGTGTTCGTCTACAATTTGACGCTCACTCGACCTTTCCCCAATGTATCACACAATCACAGGTCGATATTGCCCTCTTTGCCCAATGTAGTCCGGTATCGAGTACTTGTGGAGGGGGCCGAACCACGGGCTCTGTCCAATTTGAACCGGCGCCGACTGGCTTTTTAAGCAGTAATAATCAGAGTAGCAGTGTAGGGCTCTGTGAAGCAGCACAGACAAAGTTAGTCGTTAAAAATATATCAACTCGCTCACAACAGTTTGATCTGACGATTCGTAACAGCATCCAGAATGGGACATTTATCGGCGCCGCCGCCCCGCACGTCACAGTGACCGATCAGGCTGGCCAGCCTGTCACAGGTGCAACTTCGCACGTCGTCTTGAACAGCATTCCGTTTACCCCCAGCCTTGTTGTCACGGATGGCGTTAATTCTGTCTTCACCTGGACGGTTACAAGTTTCGCGGTCGGCACACCACAGTATGATGTATTGAAAGTACGCAATCCAGGCGACCAAATTGTGATTACCTTCAACACAAAAACGGGTTGCGTAGGGGCAAGCACCGATGTCCAGTCGTCGGGCACGGCCAAAGATGTCTGTGATAACAACTTCACCTTTGTCGAAGAGAGCAAGTCGCTGATCGTTGATACGCCAGAACTAATTGTGACCAAACGCGGGCGCAATGTCACAACCGGCAGCGCGCTGGGCAGTGAAGTCTATGCAAACGCCGGGGATACGGTAGTCTGGCAGATCGATGTCCAGAATAGAGGTCGGCAAAATGTCACAAACCTCTTTGTCAACGATACTGTACCTGGCAGTTTTACAATTAATACCATCAACCATCCTAGTGGCTACGGTACAGTAAGCGGCAACAGCGCAGAATGGGGCAGCACGGGTGGCTTACCCCTCGATCCAGACCAAACCACCAGCTTTATCATGACGGGGACAGTGACTGCGGTAGCCATTTGTACGCTAGCCACAGAGAACGTTGCTACGGCCAACTATGGCTGTAGCAACAGCGATCTCTGTCTCAACGCGCCCGTTGAAGCCCGAGCAACATTGCGGATGCGGCCTACGCTCGAAAGTCTGAGTTCTAGTGGTTCGCTTAGCACTTGCGGTGGGCCAGTTACTCTCAAAATCAATATAACGGGGCCAGATGCCTCTAACGTGATCATCACCGACACCTTGCCAGCTGGCTTTGTCTATGAAGCCCCCATTTCGATGACCGCTTCGAGTGGGATCATTGGCTTAATCGCGTCGCCGCTAGATGGCGACGCACATCCCGTCTGGCGCTTTAGCCGTTTGCCGGGTAATCAGCCCAGCGCAGCCCCTACAACGACAACGCTGGTCTATCGCATTCGCAACGCCAATGTCAATAGCACCTGTGCAGTCATCCCGACCACCGTCAATAATCCTGTAAATATACAATATGGTGACAGCTGTACAGCATCTGGCCCCTACACCTTGACCAATACCAGCCAGATCGGGGTAAGCCGCGCCGATCTGGCGATTCAAAAGAGACCCGTTCAGCAGATATCTGACGTGGGAAAAACAGTCACTTGGACGGTCACCGTGGTCAATAACGGCAACACGATTGCGCCAAATATTGCGCTTACAGATGTTGTTCAGAGTGGCTTCCATAATGTGACCGCCACCAATGGCAATGTTACGGGCACGAGCGCGCAGATCACGGGCAATCGAATCATTTGGACGCCACCCTTCACGTTGGCTGTGGGTGGCGCCTGGACAGCGCGCGTCTCCGCCGCGGTGAACGACAGTGGCCAACATACCAACACAGTGCAAGTGGTGGGGCGTTGTGGCTCAGGGGCTTGCATCTATGATTCAGACAGCGCAACGAGCTATGTCACGCTGCTAAATACGTTTAGTAAAACGCCCAAGTTGCAAAACAGCACGATCGGTTCGCTGGCGGTCTTTACTGTGAACGTCAATTTGCCTGATATTGGCCCAGGGTTATACAGCGCGGTGACCTTAACTGATGGGTTGCCCACAGGCTTGGGCTACGTAGCGGCCAGCTTACTTTATACCGCGAGCATCAACAATACGCCAACGGTTGTAAGGATCCCCACACCGAACAGCGCGCCCGCGGCGAATGCGAGTGGGAATCTACGCTGGACGCTGGGCAATTTATTTGGCCCGCTGCAGGTAACAGCCGTGATCACGGCGGTAGTGCAGAACATCGCCAGTAATTATGATGGGGTGCAACAGGTCAACACAGCAAAGCTGAGTTACGTCGATGATAGCCGTTATTATCAATATACAGATACGGCGACGGTCAATATCACGGAGCCTTTGCTGCACATTAGCAAAAATTATCTTACCAATGCAACTTGTAGCGCAATGCTCTTCCAGACCAATTTTAACAATAACAGCGCGGCAGGCTGGTCAGCGTTGGGCACTTGGAGCGCAGCCAACGGCCTCTACAGCAATACGAGCAATAGCGCCGATCGCCGCGCCTTTGTGGGTAGTCCAAGCCTGACCAATTACAGCTACAGTTTCATGATGCGCACAACCGACGCAGCCGGTTCGATGGGTGGTTATGTGCGCCAGAACAATGCGAGCACAGTGGATCAAGGCTATCTATTCCGTTTCAGCAATACCCAAATGCTGCTAGAACGGCGTAACGGCAGCAGCGGCGTCACCCTGGCTAGCACCGCCACTGGCACTGGCTACCAGACGAATCGCTGGTATCAGGTAGAAATTAAGGCCGTTGGTTCGCTGCTGCAGGTCTATGTCGATGGCGTCTTACGCCTATCGGCCACGGACAGCACCTATGCCAACGGGCGTGTTGGGTTTTATACCAGCTCTCTAAATGCGACCAATTTTGATGATGCGCTCGTCACCCGCCTGGGCAACAGTAGTTGTATGGTTGGCGCGAGTGACTTGATCACCTATACCCTGACTATTTCCAACCAGGGCAGTGCTATTGGGCAGGATCTGATCATCACCGACGTATTGCCAGCAGGGCTCAGTTATGTGGCCAGCACACTGACCAGCAATGATCCTAGTACAGCCGTGAGCGTGGCGCCAGTGGTTGGCGCCACGAACAACCTGTTGTGGCGGATCAATCAACTGGCGGCCACGCTGCCTTTTAATGCGACAATTCACAAGTTCCTTACCCTGAACGTGGTGCTCCGGGTGGCCGGCAATATTGGGGCCGCGGCCATCCTGCCCAACCAGGCGCTCTTAGCCTATGACTCACAACCCAACACCGGGCCAGTGAACATTCAACGCACCTATAGCGGAGGCAGCCACAGTACGGCCACCCAAACGGTTGCGCCTGCGCTGCTAAAATCGCGCGCGCCCCAGACGGTGACGATAGGCGAAGCTTTCCGGTATACCCTAACGGTGCCCAGTTCAGTGATCAGCGCCACACTCAGCCATATCACCGTCACTGACCAGATTCCCACCAACTTCAAGATCATCGGCACTCCCAAAATCACGGGTGGCATTGGCGGCAGC
>JAPLGZ010000544.1 GCA_026389895.1 Chloroflexota bacterium
ATTTATCCATAGATGCGGTCTCTCAGATTTCGGTACCCTAAAATTTAGAATCGCATGTTACGCAAGCATTGAAATGCCAGCCTGATCCAGCCAGTACGTTGGCGCTTTGCGCCCATTTCAGGCAGAAATGCACCGGATCGCGAACCCGTCGTGGGAGCCCCTTGGGCGCCGCTTTGTGCATCAGTGAGTGAGTGATGGTGATTAATCATTTATTTCGGCAATTGGCGGGCGTGCCGCAGCGGTTAAAACCGCCGCCTGCTACGGGAAAACCTGCTGAAGCAGGTTGGATGAGCCATTACCGATTCATTTTGTTAATTACGATCATTCACCCGTAGCGCTGCGCAACGTGCGTTAGAATGTAAAAACGTTCAGAGGTTGCCTCTATTTCCTCGATTGCCAGAAATTTCCAGTAACCCGCTAAACAATATAAAGTTCGCGCCGCCATTTGTCAAGCAAAAAGGCGCTGTCAGATAGACAATCAAGCCGCGAAAAACTATGACCACCAGCGGCAACAGCCCCGAGGCGCGGTCGGGCATTCATCCCTATACCCCATTTCCACCTTATTTCATCCACCGAATCATCTTCTTGCATGATGCATGCCGCACCTTCTGTTTGCTATCCTCTTGACACACGGATTTGACCGTGACCTAGATGGCAGCAAAAGGAGTTTTATCCATGCAAACTAATCCAACAAAAGACGCGCCCACCATCGCACCCACCACGCCTAACCGGTTGGCCGTACTCTTCATGATGATGACAGCTTTTTTAAGCACGATGGGGATTGGCATTATCAGCCCCGTGTTGCCCTTTATTGTGCAGCCTTATCTGCCAAATCAGGATAACCTGGCCACCATTATCGGCTGGTTAATCTCGCTCTATGCGATCTGCCAGTTTATCGCCGCACCGGGGCTAGGGGCGCTGAGTGATCGGTTTGGACGACGGCCACTTCTGCTGATCTGCCTCTTTGGTTCGGCGGTGGGATATGCGCTCTTTGGCTGGGGCGGCGCACTCTGGGTGCTCTTTCTAAGCCGAATGATCGACGGGCTGACGGGTGGCAACTTTAGCATTCTGGCGGCTTATATCGGGGATGTGATTGCGCCGGAGGATCGCGGCCGCTATTTCGGTACATTCGGTGGCGCGGCCGGGGCTGGCTTTATTATCGGACCAGTGATCGGCGGTTTTGCGGCGCGCTGGGGCTATCAAACACCGGTCTATGTGGCCGCGGCGCTGACGTTGGTCAACATGCTCTGGGGCTATTTCTTTCTACCCGAAAGCCTGTCCACCGAACAACGCCCTAAGCAGATCAAGGTAGGCCAACTTAATCCACTGACCCAACTGTGGGGGGTATTGGCACTGCCACAACTACGCGGGCTGTTGCTCATCAGCTTTCTATATGCCCTACCCTTTGCCATTCTCCAATCCACCAGCGCCGTGTTGATCAAAGACAGTTTGGGCTGGAATGCTGACGGGATCGGCGTCGTCTTTCTCATCTTGGGGGTGATGGATATTGTGGTGCAGGCAGGCTTGGTAAACTTATTGCTGCCGCGGCTGCGCGAGGTAAAAGTGGCTATGTTGGGCCTCTTGAGTTTGGCGCTTGGGTTTGGACTCTATGCGCTGCTTGTCTATCTGCCATCGCCAGGGCTGCTCTTTGGCGCCGTCATCCTGTATGGATTGGGCAGCGGTTTGATCGAACCGTCGTTACGCGGGCTGCTTTCGCAGGCGGCGGGGCCAAACGAACAGGGAGTTGTGCAAGGAGGGGGCCAATCCTTGCAATCACTGGCGCTGGTGCTTGGGCCATTGATCGGTGGTCTGTTATACGCTCAGATCGGCCACGCGTCACCCTATTGGCTCTGCGCCCTGATCAGCGGGTTGACCTTCCTGATTTTATGGTTGATTCGACCCGCAAGCCAACCGATGACCGAAGGAGTTTGGTAGTGGGAAGGAGCTACTCAAAAAGCGCTGATTGAGCAAAACTAAGGGATATCGGCCGATCTTGATAAAGCGATCGGCCGATATCCCTTAGTCAGCAAACCGTGACCGGTCTGGGCAGAGCAGAAGCTTTACCAGCATAGGGATACCCATGTTCAACCAGATATTTGAAGCCAGCAAACTCGTTTGGCGCTATTCTGCGCGCCATCAACCAGATCACAGGTTCCATCATACGCCCCCAGATCCCCCCTTTCAGCTCGATTTCGGCTTCACTGGTCAATAATGTTCGTTGACCTATCGCTTGCACCGACCAGCGATTAGTGGCGCGCTTAACCCAGGGCAGGCCATAGCCTTCATATTGGAAAGAACGGCCTTCATCCCAGGCAATCCAGCGCTCTTGAATCCTAATGTTACCAGTTAAATCACAGGTGCGTTCTGCACCCACCCCGCGCGCCACCGCTCCTTCGCACTTTGCCCGTAAAACCGCCGCAGACCAGATTTGAATCTCTTCTAACTTTGCCAACCTTGTCCACACCAAAGTAGATGGCGCATCAATACAAACTGTAGTCATCAACTTGAGCATATTATTTACCTTTCCTCATAACACTTCATCATCTCGGAGTTTTGCAGATTCGATGGACAATCTGGGCCATTCGGTTGAGCCATCAGCCACAACTTACTGGACAATACGGCGCCATGTCAATGCAAAGTGCTGCCAAACGCTGCCAATGCCACCCATTGGCAGCGTTTGGCGAACCAGCAAGATAAACAAAATGAGCCACAGATATCAGGAATCTGCGCTTGATCTTTAATTTTTGCGCGTTTAGGAATTGACAACTCTATTAGATGATAGTTATAATCCAAAATTAAGATTACAACTATCATCTAATAGAGCATCCGACATCCTACCAAAAGCAAGGATAAGGAATTAAACAAATGAAGCCGCCTGAAATCACCGAATCTGTGCGTAACCGCTCCTTTGCACTCTTTGCCGGGGGGCAAGCGATCTCCATGTTGGGTACATTTGCCCAGACCACGGCCCAAAGCTATGTGGTCTATCAAATGACAAAAAGTACAACGTTGCTGGGCCTTGTTAATGCGTTGGCTTTTGTGCCACTGTTGTTGATCGGTCCCCTGGCAGGCGCTTGGAGTGACCGGCTGGATCGCCGGCGCGTTTTGCTGATTTCGCAATCTGTCGCCGCCCTGTTGGCTGGTGTGATGGCCTTGTTGTTACAATACAAAGCGCTACAGGTCTGGCATATCTTGTTGCTAACGTTTATATTGGGTGTGATCAATGCACTTGACTTGCCCGCGCAGAGTGCCATTGTCGGTGACATCGTTGGCACAGCTGACGTGCGCAGAGGGGCATCGATCATCGCGATGGTTCAGCAAATTGGCCGAATGGGCGGGCCGGCATTAGCGGGTTTCTTGCTGGCGCACATCAGCCAGGCAGGCGCCTTCTGGCTCAATGCCGCAAGCTTTGCGCCGGTGATCATCTCACTGCTGCTGATCCGCACCCAACAAGTGCGCCAGCCAGCCAATGGGCGTTCTTTGGCCCAAGATTTCGGCGAGGGATTACGGTATGTCTGGAGCCAACCGCGCATGGTCGATCTCTTTCTGCTGGCGATTCTCACCGTGCTCTTTGGCTTTATTGGCCCAACCTTATGGCCTGAATTTGTGGCCACAACGCTCAAAGCAGGGCCGGATACATTGGGGTTGCTTACCAGCGCCACTGGCGTTGGGGCGATGATTGCCGCGGCCGTGCTGGTGCCATGGAGTATGAAACATGTGCAGCATCCAGGCAGAATGCTTGTGATCCTGTTGCTTGGCATTGGGCTGATGCAGATTGCCAACGGATTGGCGCACCAGCTTTGGCTCAGTTTTGCTGTGGTCGTGGTCAGCGCCATTTGTGTGGCGGGCACCCTGATCACGGCGGGTGGCTTGTTGCAACAGATGTCACCACCGGCCATGCGGGGTCGTATCATGACGCTCTTTCAAATGGCTTCTTGGGGGATGCAACTGCCAGGGGCGCTGATTGCGGGTCTCAATGGCAGCTTCTTTGGCGCGGCCAATGCCATCGTGTTGAGTGGGCTCCTATTGTTGATCGGTGTGGCCGCAATGATCGCGTTGCGCCCGGCGATTCGCCATTGGCAGCCAGCGTTGGTCAATTTGACAGCGGGCGAAGTAGTTGCGTAAGCGTTGTGGTCTTAATAGTTATTCATGTTACGCAGGACAAAGGAAAAAGCGGTTACGCAGAGCCACACAGAGGAGGCACAGAGACCACAGAGAAAAAGCAAACTTGCTCTGGCGTTTTTTCTTTGTAGTCTCTGTGTAACGCTTTTTC
Source organism: Chloroflexota bacterium (assembly GCA_026389895.1). Taxonomy (GTDB): domain Bacteria; phylum Chloroflexota; class Anaerolineae; order Caldilineales; family Caldilineaceae; genus JAPLGZ01. Next base: position 4,274 of record JAPLGZ010000544.1, read on the forward strand.
CTATCGTCTGCGTAACATGGGGTAGTGATACGGGAGGATCCAATGCGTTACTCAAAAGAACATAAACAAGCAACTCACGAACGGCTGGTCGAGGCCGCCTCACAGCAATTCCGCGCGCATGGCGGTGACGGAATTAGCATTGCCGATCTGATGGATGAGCTACAGTTGACGCATGGTGGCTTTTATCGCCATTTTGCGAGCAAGGAGGATCTCTATGCCGAAGCCCTCACCTTTAGCTTTGCACAAAAGCTGACCAGCCTGCTGGAAAAGGTGCACAATGACGGGACCACGCCACCATTGAAGGTCCTCATCAATCAGTATTTGAGTCTTGAGCATTGCGCCAATCGTGTGGATGGCTGTCCGGTGGCGGCGTTGTCAGCCGAGATCGCGCGCCAACCTTTGGTCGTGCGCGAGACCTTTGACCAGGGCCTACGCACCTATATGGCGCAAATTTCACCCCTGCTGCCCGGCGCAACCGAGACCGAGCGCACGCACAACGCCTTGGTCTTATTTTCAGGCATGGCTGGTGCGCTGAGTCTCGCACGCGCGGTGGCTGACCAAGCATTGCAGGCGGAGATTCTAGGGGCAGCCCGCGAGCTGTATACCAAAGTTTACTGTTCATCCTGATAGTGAGAAATCGATCGGGCAAAAGGAACCAACAATGATAACAACAGACAAGTTACAGCAAGTGGCCAATCATTATGAGCGCGGCGATGTCGGAGCGCGGATTCTGGCGGCTTTGGCGGCGGCAGGCAAACCGGTCGACGCCCTCACCCCAGACGATCTGGCGCCGGTTGATCAATTCCACATTCGCGGACCACTTGCGACGCGCGAACTGCTCCATTTGGCAGAACTGACGGAAGGCAGCACGGTGCTCGATGTTGGGGGTGGATTGGGCGGCCCGGCGCGTGTTTTGGCCAGTGAACTGGGCTGTCACGTCACGGTGCTTGATTTGGCGGAAGCCTTTTGCCAGGCCGGCGAATTGCTGACGGCGCGCACTGGGTTGCAGGCGTTTGTCACGTTCCGGCAAGGCAATGCCTTGGATTTGCCTTTCCCTGACGAATCCTTCGATGCGGTTTGGACCCAACACAGTTCCATGAACATCGAGGACAAGCAACAACTCTACAGGGAAATGGCGCGCGTGCTCCGCCCTGGCGGCAAACTAGCGTTCAACGAGATCCTGGCCGGCGCGGGGCAACCGCTCCATTTTCCTGTGCCCTGGGCAAGCCACGCGAACAACCCGCCTTGGGCTTACATTTAGTGCTTGGCCCCGAAGTGACAACGATGACGGGCAATCTGCTACGCAATTTAGCAGAAAACCGCGCAGTAGTGGTCTATGGGGTGTTTGAAAAACCTCTGTAGCAGGCTCAATGGCGCATACGAAAATCATTTTGGCCCGATTGGTCAATGCCCCGCATCAGGTAGACGGTGCGCTCGGATAGATGGCGCACGCCATCACTTTGCGTCCGGGTGGGCAGATCATGCCGATAGACCGAGGTGGTGGGCATATAGCGCAAGGTCATCCCGCGCCGGGGGTGCTCTGAGTAATTGGGTTCAGAGCCATGAAAGAGATAGACATCGTGCAGCGAAATTTGCCCTGGCTCCAGCACAATATCAACCGCCTCAGTTTCGTCAAACTGGCTGGCATCCAGTTCCAGGGTTAAGGCGATGCCGGAGGCATGGCTGATGTTATGCTGGGCCAGTCGCTTGGCGCGATGGGAACCAGGGATCACACGCAGACAACCGTTGGCGGGGGTGGCCGCATCAATCGCAATCCAAGCCGTGCAGGTGGCCAGCGGTTGAATCGGCCAATACTCGCCATCCTGGTGCCACGGGGTGCGTGATCCCACCCTGGCTGGCTTGGCAAAGAAGCTGGCGTTCCACAGGGCAATATCGTTACCAATCAGTTGCATCACCATATCCAGGATCGCCGGTATGCGCCCCACCGTCAAATACCAGGGGTCAAAAGCCAGCAGCGCCGAACAGTAGTCATTGAACTCAGGATGGCGCTGAATCAACCGATCATGAGCCTGGCGAATTTCTGCGATGACATCCTCCGACAGCCGAAAATCTGGGGTCACAAAGCCATCCCGGTGGTAGCGTTCGATCTGTTCATTCGTGAGCATCAGGAAATCTCCTTGTTCATGGTCAGTAATCTCAGAATGGGAAGTTGCTGGTGATTTGTTTACTTACAAGCCAAAAATGACGGCAGATCCTGCAAGGTTGAACAGCCAATTTGCCCCATCGCCGACCGTAATTCGGCTTTGAGGATCTTCATCACATGCTCACCCCCTTGGCGATCCATGGCGGCCAGGGCAAAGAGGAAAGGTCGCCCCATCAACACAAAGTCCGAGCCCAACGCCAGCATCCGTGCAACATCCAGCCCTGTGCGGACGCCACTATCCACCAGCAACGTCGCCATTGGTCCAACGGCGGCGCGGATGGCCGGCAGCACGCTAACCGTGGAAGGCGCCGCATCAAGCTGTCGCCCACCGTGGTTAGAAATGACCAGGCCATCGGCCCCCATGGCCAAATACTGCTTGGCTTCGGTAGGATCCATCACCCCTTTGACCAGCAGCTTGCCCGACCACAAGTCGCGAATCTGGTCAAAGCGTTGCGCCGAAATGTGACCGCCCAGGCGTTCACTAATAAAGTGGGTGGAAGCTTTGATCGACTTGCCCACATTGAAGGATGGCTTAACGGCAAAGTACGGTTTGAGATTGACAAATTCAGGCACGCCAGCCCGCAGCATGCGCAGCGCCCACCCCGGATGGCTGACCATTTGACTGAGCGTTTTTAGATCAAAGTTGGGCGGCACCGATACGCCATTGCGAATGTCATGCTCGCGGCGCGTGGCATAGGGCACATCGACCGTTAAGAGCAGCGTTTCGTAGCCGACACTCTTACAGCGGCCCAGCAGATCCTTGACTACCTCTGGCTCTTTGGGTGTATAAAGCTGAAACCAGGCGTTTTCGCCCGCCACTTTGCGAATCTCTTCCAAGCTGGCGGTGGCAACGGTGCTCAGGGTATAGGGGATATTGTGGGCTTTGGCCGCAGCGGCCAGAATAACCTCGGAATTGGCCCAGACTAGCCCAGAAAGGCCAACCGGCGCCACCCCAAAAGGGGCATCGTAGGTGCGGCCAAATAACTGGCGGTGGATCTCTGGCTTGTTCCCGTCGGAAAGATAACGGGGCATAAGCTCAACCTGGTTGAGGGCCTGCCGGTTCTTTTGCACCGAAACACCACCACCCAACCCACCGAACAGATATTCACGCATAAACTGCGGGATGCGGCGTTGGGCGGCTGCCTCCATATCCGCCACACAGGGGTATTGCTTGTCGAGATTCATTGTTGTTGCAACCTTTGCATGAAGAGTTGAGTGTATGATGGAAAATAAGTTCACCGCGCCAGCGACTAATGATCTTTAACAAATTAAATCGGCAACAGATTACTCAACCTGCTTCAGCAGGTTTCTCATAGCAGGCGGCGGTTTTAACCGCTGCGGCACACCCGCCAATCACCGAATTAAATGGTTAATTCTCATTAATGCTCGCAACGGTAGCGCGTGATTTTAATCACTGCCGGTACTTTTTAAACAGTCTCTAAGCGTTGTTCGGCGCGCAGCAACACCCCCAGCGCACCAATCGCGCCAGCACAAAATAGCGCAGTCAAGCCAAAGCCCCATTGAATCCCCAGCGCATCGCTGACAACGCCGATGGACGCCGGTCCTAGCGCGCCGCCCACTCCCGCCGCCGTGAAGAGCAGGCCCAGGATCGTGCCGGTATTCTGCGGATGCAGGCGCGAAACCGCGGCGGTCATCGTCGGGAAGATGATCGAGCAAAAGAGACCGCTTAAGGGAAGCAAGAAGGCCAGCGCGGGCGGGGCGAAGAGCACACCAAGGATACAAAGCAGGGTGCCTGCCGCCGCCAACAGCACCGAGCGCAAATAGCCAATCCGCTCGACAAACACGCTGCCGACCAAGCGCCCTACCATAATAAAGGCAAAGAAACCGGAAAGATAATACGACGCCGTGGTTTGGGCAATGCCTTTACGTTTAATCAGATATTCGACAAGCCAGGCCGCAATGCCCAGTTCGGTCGCCACGTAGAGACCAATGGCGAGATAAAAGTAGAGCATCGTCGGGGTAAAGCCAGTGCGGCGCAGCGTCGCCCAATCAAAGCCATGCCGCGCCGGCCGAGTGACAGATGGTCCTGGAGTGACCAGGAAAATTAGCGCCAGCAAAATGGTCAGCGGCACGCTATAGAGAAAGACCTGACGCCAACTCGCGGCGGTCAAGAGCCAGGCGGCATAGAGGGGCGCAAGCATCGCACCGACACCGTGGAAGGTGGCCAACAAGTTCAAAAAGCGCCCCTGCGCTTGGCGATGGAGGGCGACGATTAAGCCATTGCCGCCCACCTCGATGGCGCCGGTTCCCAACCCAATCACGAGCATCGAACCAAAGAGCAGTGGATAGGTAGCGGCGCTGCCCAGCCCTAGGGTGCCCAAGGCGATAAAGAGTGCCGCCGCCAACAAGATCAGGCGATTGCCCAGCAGGTCAGAAAGTGGCCCCGCCAGCAATGTGGCAATCACAAAGCCCAAATAGGCGCCAAAGAGGATACCGCCACCCTGGCTATAGCTGAAGTTTAACTCCTGTAACAGATTGGGGAACGTGGGCCCTTTGATGTTATCGACAAAGCCAAAGGTGAAAAATGC
>JAPLGZ010000373.1 GCA_026389895.1 Chloroflexota bacterium
GTGATCTTTGGCACCATGCCGATCAATTTGCCCTTGACACTCTGGATCACCTTTGGCGGTGCGACGGATAATGTTGCCACCATTGCGGCCTTTGTCCGTTCGCTCGTGTTGGGGTTGCTGGCGACCTTTCTCTGGTTAGCCGTCGTCTGGTTGGTGGTGCGTATTGGCTGGGGCTTGCTGGCCGCTGTGGCCAGCGCCTATGCTGTCTGGGGCGTGTTGATCGCCGTTTTCTTAGCCTTTGGGGTCCTAAGTATCAGCCGATAAGAGGATCGGTGCAATTACGTGTGTCATCGCTCTCATTCGTCAACCACCACGCGTGACTGTAGGAGCTGGCTTGTCAACTATTCAATCAGCGCTCGGTTTGCTCACCGTTAACCAGGCGCGCCTCGAAGATATGGATCTACTGATCGAAATTCTTGCCGAAACGGCCTTTTGGTTGCAGGCGCGGGGCATTGTGCAATGGCAGTGGCCACCACCGCCGGGCTTGCGCGACAAAATGGCCGACAAAATTGAGCAAGGCCAGGTCTATCTGGCGCGCGCCGCCAGCAATCAATATGCCATTGGCACCTTGCGGTTTGAATGGCAAGATACCACGTTGTGGCATGATGCGGCGGGTGAGGCCGGTTATGTGCATAGCCTGGCCGTGCGCCCCCATCTACATGGCCACAACGTGGGTAAGACGCTGCTTGAGTGGGCGAAGGGGCATTTGCGTAGCCACAATCGAAAATGTCTGCGCCTGGACTGTGTGGCGAGCAATTGGGCCTTGCGTAGGTACTATGAAAAGTTGGGTTTTCGCTTTTGTGGTGAGGCCACACACGAAGATTTTACGGCAGCGCTCTATGAATTGGAATTGTGACAGAGTGGCGCTGTGATGGCCACGTCATTAGCGAAAGCTCAATGAAATTCTGGGCGCAGATTAAAGTTATTATAAAAATTAGCACCTAATTAAGCAGTTCAATTTTGTTTGTCTTGAACAACGAGGAGAAGTTTATGTTTAACGGACTAGATCATCTAGCCATCGTCGTGCCGGACACCGAAGAAGCGCTCAAGACCTGGCGCGACAAGTTTGGCTTCCCTGTGCTGTACAGTGAGGCCGTCAACAACAATAGCGTTCTGCTTACACATCTGGAACTGGGCAACACCCAGCTACAACTCGTGCAGCCACTTACCGAGGAATCACCGCTTTGGGCTTGGCTTAAAGCCAATGGGCCAGGGCTGCATCATTTCTGTTTGAAGGTTGATAATGTCGATGAGGCTTATGTCGAAGGGCCAAAAATGGGCTTGCCACCGGGACAACCGAAACCGCACCAGGGCACACGTGGCAAACGCGCGCTCTTCTTAGACGGCAAGGCCACCGACAATGTCGGCGTAGAATTGACTGGTGCATAGAGTGGTTGGGGTCCGGCATGCCTGACCCCAACCAATCTATGCACGAATTTTCTCTGCTAGTGCTTCACTACTTTGTCCAATTCAATCTTCTCATTGGTGCCGACGTCCGCTTGTTTGCCTGTTGCCAGAGCCTTAACAAAGCCAATTAACGTCACCACCGCACCCCCTGGCGCTTCCCAATATTCGGCCTTTTCCACATGAATTTTGAGCAAGGCCAGATTGGGGTCATCTAACCCATCTGGAAACCAGGCTTTGTAGAGCGGATTCCACAGTTCTTTGATCTTCTGCTTGTCCTGCACCCATTCGGCAAAGCCAGAGACGGAGACATAACGATTATCATCTGGCGCTGCGTATGCTAAATTTACCTGATGCTGTTTTTTCGTCTCCTTGGCCAGCTCCGAATTTTTGCCGGCGAAAAACCATAAATCACCATCAAATTCTACTTCTTGCGTGGTCATCGGGCGGCTGCGCAGGGTGCCATCTTTGTCGAAGGTGGTTAGCATGGCAAATTTGATATCTTTGATCAATTCCCCTAACTTCTTGATATCATCCTGTTTTGTGTCGGTTACATTTTTCATAAATTTCCTTTCATGGGCCTTCTATATTTCATAGCACCAGTCTAGCAAGATCCGGCCTGATAAGCTATAGAGCGCAGACACAGCCGATAGACCCAAAAAAGGATACATTTACGCTTGAAGCGCTTCACGGACACGTCCTTGACTATAGGCCAGCCGGCGGGTGGCTTCCTTGGCGTCAACATTGGCCAGCCCCATTACAACCGCCGTTTTGGTCTGCCAATCGGCCTGTTGTAATAATGTCTGAGCCTCATCCAGATCCAATCCGGTGATTTCTGCCACGATCCGCGTGGCGCGCTGACGCAACTTCATATTCGTCGGTTGGACATCGACCATCCAGTTGGCGTAGGCTTTGCCCAGCTTTACCATGGCACAGGTGCTCACCATGTTCAATACCATTTTCTGCGCTGTGCCAGCCCGCAACCGTGTGCTGCCCGTCAGCACTTCTGGCCCGGTTACAATTTCAATCGCAATCTGGGCAACGGCGGCCATCGGTGAATTGGGGTTGCAGACGATGACGGCGGTGGGCGCGTTAAGCTGGGTGGCATAATGCAAACCGCCCAGCACATACGGTGTACGCCCGCTGGCCGCAATGCCGATTAACATATCGACCTGACCAAATTGCTGGGCGATAAGATCGCGCTGGCCTTGGGCTTCGTCATCTTCACCCCCTTCGATAGAATGAATCATCGCCGCCGGGCCACCCGCCAGCAGGCCAATCACCTGGCCGGGGGGGGCATTAAAGGTTGGAATCAACTCGGCGGCGTCCAGGACGGCCAGGCGACCACTGGTGCCGGCGCCTTGGTAGAAGAGTCGTCCGCCTGCATCCAGCGTGGCTGTGACACGGTCAACAACCTGGGCAATTTGCGGCAACACGGCTGCGATTACCAACGGCACCTGGGCATCAAGCTGGTTCATCAGGCGCAGCATCTCGATTGTCGAAAGTTGATCTAACTGGCTGCTCAACGGATGGCGTTGTTCGGTTGGCGGGAGCAAATTAGGTGGGTTCATCTGATTTTCCAATCTGTTTCAGGGCCAGCAGCGCCGCGCCGATGGCTGGTTCGACTGTGGGATTGATGAGTTGGTTTGCCGGTGCAATGGGTTGTAAACGTTGACTAAGACCGTCGCGCAATAAACCTGGTTGCAGATTGCCGCCCGCCAGCACCAGGGGAAATTGGCCTTGTTCCAGCCCCAAACCGCGCACAACGGCCATAACGGTGGCCGCTAGATCGTCTGCCGCTTGGCCGATGATCGCTTGGGCAACGGCATCCCCTTGTTCGGCGGCCTGGACGACCAACGGCGATAGCGCGGCAAAACGCGCCCACGCCACGTCGCTATAGAGCCAGCCGATTAGATCTTGGGGGCGTGCCAACGCCAGATGTTCGAGAAGCGCGGCTTGTAAAATGGTGGGCGGCCCCAAACCATCGGTGGCATTGGCTATGGCCGTCAAAGCCGCAATGCCAATTGCATAACCGCTGCCGCGATCCCCGAGCAGTGCGCCCCAACCGCCTGCCCGCCGCCGTTGGCCCGCTTTGTCAACGCCATAGACAATCATCCCGGTGCCGCTGATGGCGACCACGCCATAAAGCTCGCCGCCAGTGCCGCTGGCCAGTGCAATCATGGCATCGTTGTCAACGATCGCGGGTACGCCGGGTAAACTTGCGGCCAGCCAACTTGTCACCAAGATACGGTCAGTTTCACGGTCTACCCCAGCCATGCCCAGACAGATGCGGGCGACATCCTGCGGTTGGCGGCCGGCCTGGGTCAGGGCGCTGTGGATGGCCTCGTTCAGATTGGCATGCGCCATGGCATTGTGAACGCTATTGCGGTTGCTAGACCCACTGCGGCCCTCGCCGATCACCTTGCCCGCCAGATCCAAGGCCACACAGACGGTTTTGGTGCCACCGCCATCTACGCCAAGTACGATTTTTGTGTTCATCTTTCCTCATTGCTAGCTCTGTTACTATCTTATCGAATGCAGGGAGTAAGGATACGGGATAGGGGATTAGCCGTATCCTTACTCCCTGCATTCGATTCCTCGGCTTTTGCCCTCTAAACATCCGCGCGATGGTATACATGTAAAGATATAATTTGGAAGAAAACATACCGTCTGCAACCTAAAAGCTAGGCAAGCTATGAGAACAAATTTTGCTAAAAATTGTTGCTTAGTTCTGTGAAAGCAAGCAATCTACTGCCCGCATAGAACGAACTTACCTTCATTCAACTAGAGGAGAATTTTTGTGAATTATACAGGCGCTAAGGTTAAATTATCCCGGAGATTAGGTGTGCCGTTGACGCCGAAAGCGGCCAAAATTATGGAGAAACGCAACTACCCACCGGGCCAACACGGTCAATCCAATCAATTTCGGCGTAAAGTTTCAGACTATGGCCGGCAATTGATGGAAAAACAGAAGCTGCGGGCCCAATATAACATCCACGAGCGGCAGATGCGCAATTACATCGATCGAGCGACGCGGCGCAAAGGGGTAACCGGCGACAACTTGTTTCAGATTCTGGAGTCACGGCTGGATGCCTTTGTTCAGCGGGCCGGTTTTGCCCGCACCATCTATGCTGCACGCCAATTTGTGAGCCACGGCCATATCTTGGTTGATGGTCAACGCGTGAATCTACCAGCCTACGAGCTCAAACTCGGCCAGCAGGTCGCGATCAAGGAGAAAAGCCGGCGTATGCCTGGAATTCAAGACGCCCTGGGCGATGCCAATCCGCCCTCTTATATTACGCTCTCCAAAGAAAATATGTCGGCGCAATTAGCACGATTACCACAACGTGACGAGGTGCCCGTTGTCTGTGAAGTGCAGTTAGTCGTCGAATATTACTCGCGGTAAAAAGCCGTAAATGGTCAATAGATAAACCGACTAGTGTCCCCAGCCATGAGGAGCCGGCCCGCCGAAGCGTCATCCCAGTCGCACCCGAGGCGTATCGGCTCCTCATGCTATGCTTTTACAATGATTTCTCTATAAGGAGTAGTCAGTATAACGAGTAGTCAGTTGCCGTTCACCACCTGCCCCAGTAACTTTAAATAATTATCACCCGGCGCAATCTGACCCAGGATCTGCTGTCGTTGGGCCCCTGTACAAGCCGGTACATTGCCCGGTTGACCATGCAGGGCGAGATAGGCCAGCAAAGCAAAAGTTAATGCCTCTTTGGCGTCTGGATCGATGCCAAGCGCGGCGTGTGTACAGACTTCAATCGGGCGTCCGCAACGGCTAGCCACCTGGTGGGCCAAACGTGCCATCAAGACTGGATTGCGCCCTCCGCCGCCACCGACTACAATTTGGGCCAGCGGCGCCGGTGCAAAACGAGCATAGGCATCGGCAATGCTGGCTGCCGTCAATTCGGTCAGCGTGGCCACAAAATCGTTGTCACCAAGCCCCAACGCCTGCGCCTCAGCATACCAACGCTGCACCAACGGAATGCCGAATAATTCACGGCCCGTCGTTTTGGGGGGCTGTTGCGAAAAATAGGCATGGGTCAGCCATTTGTCTAATAATTCTGGCGCAACCCGGCCTGCCGCAGCCAGTTGACCATCCACATCATACTGCCACGCGCCACCGGTTGCTTGACCCGCGGCCCAGTCAATTAAAGCGTTGCCTGGCCCGGTGTCAAAGGCCAGTGGCGCCGCGGCCACCCCAAGCGGTGGCAAGAAGGTGACATTGCCAATCCCGCCAATGTTTTGCACGGCGCGCCAACCCCCGTGGCTGGCATTTAAGTGGGCCGGCGGCCGCAATAGATACCAGTCAAACGTAGAGACCAGCGGCGCGCCTTGTCCGCCCACCGCCACATCGGCCACCCGAAAATTTCCTACCGTCGTCACACCGGTACGGGCAGTAATCACCGCCAGTTCACCCATCTGCAATGTGCTCGTGACGTGGCCTGCTTGCACATCATGCCAAAGGGTCTGACCGTGGCTGCCGATCAGGTCAATGGCCGTCTGGTCTAGGCCTGCGCGGGCCAGCGTGATCAAGGCGGCGGCGGCCATTACTTCGCCTAGCTTAAAATTGGCTCGGCAAAGTGCGGCGGTCGTGGTGGCGCCGCCAAATAATTCGAAGATCTCGTGGCGCGTAGCCGTGGGCCAGGGAATTGTCTCAAAGGCAAGTTGGCGAATCTGGAGCGCTGCGTTGGCCATACCACCCTCAATTTCTGCAATTGCCACATCAATCCCATCGACCGATGTGCCGCTCATGAGTCCCATCACGCGCATGAAATATTTCTCCGCTTTTTGCTACATCTTGTGCAATCTTGCTGTCTGCTTGTCTACTAATCTCCGATCATTATACGCTTATCATGGCTGCTGACAAAGCGCTTAAGTATGTCGCCTAGGCTTTGTGCAAAATGCACATTGTCGCGCATATTTGTTCATGATAAGCTTATGCGCATACCACCAACCCTTTTAGCCGAGGTTACCCAATTGAGCCAATTAAATGTATCACCTACTACTGTGAGCACGGGTGCGCCATTGCTGGAAGCCCGCGGCATGACCAAACGCTTTGGTCCGCTGATTGCCAATAATCAGATCGATCTGGTTGTGCATGCTGGCGAAGTTCATGCCGTGTTGGGCGAAAATGGCGCGGGTAAGAGCACGTTGATGAAGTTGCTCTACGGCTTCTATCGGCCCGATAGTGGCGAAATTTTACTGGAAGGCAAGCCGACCACCATTCACTCCCCGCTGGATGGGCGGCGCTTGGGCATTGGGATGGTCTTCCAGAACTTTACCTTGATCCCGGCCCTGACTGTTTTAGAGAATGTGGCGCTTTTCTTGCCTGATCTTGGGGTGGTGCTCAATCGGCGCGCCCTGGCTAAGCGCCTGGTAGAAGTCAGCGAGCGTTATGGGCTCCAAGTTGACGTGCATGCCCGGATCGCTGATCTGGCGATGGGCGAGCGCCAAAAAGTGGAAATTTTGAAGATTTTACTTGGTGGCGCACGCGTACTGATTTTTGACGAACCGACCAGCGTCTTGGCCCCGCATGAAGTGGACGGGCTTTTCCAGAGCTTTCGCAAGTTGCAGGCTGATGGTTATGCGATTTTGTTTATCACGCATAAATTGCCCGAGGTCATGGCCAGTGCGGACCGCATTACGGTATTGCGCCGCGGTGCGGTGGTGGGGACATTACCTTGCGCCGGCGCCACGGAAAATCAACTTGTGACGCTGATGGTTGGCTCAACGCCGCCGCGGGCGGTGCGCAGCGGTCTATCGGCCGTAAAAGCGGGTGCCAAGCCTGTATTGGAATTTCGTGGTGTCCATGCGTTAAGCGAACGGGGTGAACCGGCGCTGCACAATGTCTCCTTTCAAGTCTTTCCGGGCGAAATTTTGGGGGTGGCTGGCGTGGCGGGCAATGGCCAACAAGAGTTAGGCGAAGTCGCGCTGGGGGTAAATCGCTGCACCGCGGGCACGCTCTTTCTGCAAGGGGAAGATGCGACGCAGTGGCCGGTGGAGAAAATTTTGCATACCGGGTTTGGCTGCATCCCCGAAGATCCATTGCGGGTGGGCGCCGTGCCTGGCATGACCATTGCCGAAAATATGATCTTGGGTGAGCAGGTTGCCTATAGCGTTGGTGGTGGCCTGGGCTTGGACTGGCGGCGGGCGAACGCCAATGCCCAGCGCTTGCTCGACACCACATTTGTCACGACTGCGCCGGCATTGCACCGGTATGTGGAGACGCTTTCGGGCGGCAATTTGCAACGGGTGATCATTGCCCGTGAGCTGGGTTTACAACCCCGTCTGCTGATTGCCTATTATCCGGCGCGTGGGCTTGATATTTCGAATGCCGAAGCCGCCCGCAATTTGCTTTTGCGCGCCCGCAGCGAGCAGATGGGCATTTTGTTGATCTCGGAAGATATGGATGAATTGTTCGCCTTGAGTGATCGCCTATTGGTGATGCATTCGGGGCACGTTGCCGGCACCTTTACCCCAGAAACGACCAATCCCCATCAGATTGGCCGTTTGATGACAGGAGCAGAAATAGATGAGCGCGCCTGAAATAACCACGGCACCTATGTCCGTTCCCACCCCACCCGCCAAGGTTGAATCTTGGTGGCAAAATTTTCTGGGGTATAGCCGCAGTCAACTTGGTTTAGTGCTCCAGGCCGTTGGTGCACTCGTGTTGGCGCTGCTGGTCTTTGCCATTGTGTTGTTGCTCTTTGGTAAAGATCCGTTGCAAGCCTATCGTGATATTTATACGAGCACTTTGGGCAGCAGCTACGGCTTCTCTGAAGTGCTGGTCAAGTTGATTCCGCTGGTCTTTTGTGCGTTAGCTGTGCTGCTGCCGGCGCGGATTGGGTTGGTCAACGTTGGCGGTGAAGGACAGCTTTACTTGGGCGCCTGGCTGGCCACCTGGGGTGCTTTGACCTTTGGGGCCTGGCCACGACCGTTTGCCTTGCCGCTGGTCATTATTCTTGGCTTTGTCGGTGGTGCGCTGTGGGCCGCGATTCCAGCCTTGCTCCGCATCAAAGCCGGCCTGAACGAGACCATTTCCACCCTGTTGCTCAACTATGTGGCCGTGCTTTTTGTCAACTTCTTTATTTTTGGCGCTTGGAAAGATGCTGCGAGTGCCAACTTTCCGCAAACCGTTGAGTTCAGTGATGCCGTGCGCCTGCCCCAATTTGGCGATACGCGCGTCCATTTAGGATTGATATTGGCGCTGGTCGCTGCGGCGCTGATCTACTTTGTCTTAAAGAAAACGCGTTGGGGCTTTGAGATGCGCGCCATCGGTGGCAACGCCGAGGCCGCTCGGCGCAAAGGCCTACCCATTGCGCGTTATATCTTGATCAATATGATGATCGCGGGTGGTCTGGCTGGCCTGGCTGGGATGGGCGAAGTGATGGCCATTCAAGGTCGCCTACGGCCAGGTATCTCCCCTGGCTATGGCTACATTGGTTTCCTGATCAGTTGGCTTGCCATGCAAAACCCATTGGGTGTGGTGATTATGGCTTTTGTAATGGCTGTCATCGCCCTTGGTGGTGATACGCTCCAATTGACCCAGTCGATGCCTTATGCCACCGTGAATATTCTGATGGCTTTAATTCTCTTTATTGTGCTGGGTGGATTCTTCAAAAAACGCGGCTCATCTGGCTAAGGTGGCGGATGAACATCAAAGATAAGGAGTAGGCATGAGCACACCATTTTGGGAAGGCGTATTGACAGGGGCAGTACAATCTGGCGTCTCTGTGCTGTATGCTGCCCTGGGCGAAGTGATCGTTGAGCGGGCTGGCATTATCAATTTGGGCGTTGAAGGCTCGATGTTGATGGGGGCTAGCGTCGGTTTCGCGGTCGCCTTCGAGACCGGCAACGCTCTGGTAGGGGTTGTTTGTGGCGCACTGGCCGCTGGCATCTTTAGCTTGGTGCATGCCTATTTGGTCGTCACACGCCACGCCAATCAATTGGCCAGCGGGTTGACCTTGATGTTTTTTGGGATTGGCCTCAGCGCGTTGCTGGGCAAATCGTATGTAGGGCGCATGATCGATGGTTTGCCACAAATTCCGCTGCCAGGCCTGTCTCAGTTGCCTTACGTGGGAAATATTCTGTTTAACCATGATATCCTCATCTATTTGGTTGTGCCGATCGCGATCTTAATTTGGTGGGTGCTCTTTAATACCCGCTGGGGCCTGGCTTTGCGGGCCGTAGGGGAAAGTCAAGTGGTGGCCTATGCCGCGGGCTTAAAACCGGCTGTGCTCCAATATCAGGCCGTCTTTCTTGGAGGCTTGCTGGCCGGCTTGGGCGGCGCGCATCTCTCGCTGGCTTATACGCGAGTCTGGGGCGAATCGATGACGAATGGGCGTGGCTTTATTGCGGTCGCGCTGGTGATCTTTGCCACCTGGCATCCACTGCGCGCTATTTTGGGCGCGCTTTTGTTTGGGGGCGCTTTAGCCTTTCAGTTGCAGTTACAGGCGCGCGGCGCGCCGGTATCACCGTTTCTGCTCGACATGTTACCATATTTGCTAACTTTACTTGTGCTGCTCATCGTGGGGCGCACCCGCAAAAATGCGATGCCCGAAGGTTTGAAAAGTGTTTTCGAAGGTACAACTGGCTCATGACTTATGCACTTGGTTTTGATGTCTATGGCACACTTGTCGATCCGGCTGGAATGCAGCGTCACCTCCGCCCTTTGGTTGGTGATCTCACCGAACGTTTTGCTGTGCTCTGGCGTGAAAAGATCATTGAATATGCCTTTCGGCGCGGCTTGATGGGCAAATATGAGAATTATACCGTCTGCACACGCCATGCATTGCTCTATACCTTGCAATTTTTCAAGGTGGAGCTATCCAGCCATGAGCAAGAGTCATTGGTGGCGGAATATCAAAATTTGCCGGTCTTCGTGGATGTTGTGAATGGTTTGCGCCGTTTGAAAGCCCAGGGTCACTATCTGGTTGCTTTCTCAAATGGGCCAGAGTTAGCCATTCGCAATCTCCTCAGCCGAGCGGGTGTCCTGCCGCATTTAGAATGTGTGGTCAGCGTGGACGATCTGAGAACCTTCAAGCCCAGCCCGACGGTTTACGTTTATCTGGCGCGCAGTGTCAACCGTCCGTTAAGCGAAACCTGGCTCGTCTCTAGCAACGCCTGGGATGTGATCGGCGCCAAGGCCGTTGGGCTCAAGGCGGCTTGGATCAAGCGCAGTTCTGAACGTGTTTTTGATCCTTGGGGGATCGAACCAGATTTAATTGTCCAAGATTTAGTTGAATTAGCCGCGCATATCTAATGACTCAAGTTACGTACGATAGAAAGCCGTTACGCAGAGCAGTCATAGAGAAAAGACATGAGATCATCACGATCTCTTTTCTCTGTGAATGCTCTGCGTGTTCTGAGGTTGCTCTGAGCGTCCATACTGTCAGTTAATTATCATTGCCGGTTGCACCCCATCTCCTTTATTCACTTCCAAAAATTGAAAGGCACGCGTCATGTTTGCTAAGTACAAATCGATCTACCTTGGGATCTTATTGATCCTCGTTACCGCGTTTTTGGCGGCCTGTTCTTCTGCTGCGCCGGCGGCAGCGCCAGCTGCGGGTGGGGCTGCACCGGCCGGCAAAGAATTTATTGTGGGCGTCTTGCATGTGGGCGCCATCACCGATGCTGGTTACAACCAAGCGCATCATGATGGCATTGAAGAGATGAAGAAGAACCTGCCCAACGTCAAGGTCATCGAAGCCGAAAATGTGCCAGAGAGCGCCGATGCTGAACGCGTTATGGAAAATATGATCCAACAAGGTGCCAAGATGATCTTCCCGCAGAGCTTTGGTTACCTGGATCCGGCCTTGAATGTCGCCAAAAAGCACCCCGATGTAATCTTTATGCATCCGGCGGGTTTCAAACTGGCCGAAAATTTGGGCACTTATTGGGGTAACAATTTTGAATCGATGTATTTGGCTGGCATTGCCGCCGGCAAAGTGACCAAGAGCAACAAGCTCGGTTTTATCACCGCTTTCCCGATTCCCAACGTGTTGGCTTCGGTCAACGCCTTTGAACTGGGCGCGCAATCGGTGAATCCGGCAGTCGAGACCACCTTGGTGATTAACGGTTCGTGGGTAGACCCGACCAAGGAAGCCGCCGCCACCAATGCCCTGGCCGATGCTGGCGTGGACGTGGTGACCATGATTGTTGATTCGCCGATCACGGTGGTGCAAACTGCCGAGAAGCGCGGGATCTATGCCATTGGTTTTCACTCTTCGGCGCTCGAAAAATTTGCCCCCAAAG
>JAPLGZ010000876.1 GCA_026389895.1 Chloroflexota bacterium
ACGTGTTGGTCCAGTTTGACGCGTATCTGAATCCCCAAAATGCCACTTGGTTTGATCAAACCGCGGCCAACACCCCGCACAACGAACTGGATCGACAAAGTTCGGTGATTGCCTATTTTAGCGCCGAATTTGGTCTGCACGAAGCGCTGCCAATCTACAGCGGTGGTTTAGGTGTGCTCAGCGGTGATCACTGCAAAGAGGCAAGCGATCTAAATCTGCCCTTCATTGGAGTCGGCTTTCTCTACCCGCAAGGTTATTTCACCCAACGGATTGACCCCGCCGGTACGCAACAGGCGGAATATGAGAAGATCGATTTTGCCGAAGTGCCAGCCACCCCCGCCTTGGACAAGAACGGGAACTAGTTGCTCATTAATGTCGATCTGCCAGGTCGTACTGTCTATGCGAAGATCTGGCGCATTCAGGTCGGGCGGATTCCGATTTATCTGATGGACACCGACGTGCCCCGCAACGCCCCGCAAGATCGTGAATTAAGCGCGCGGCTCTATGGTGGGGATCGCGAAATGCGCATCAGCCAAGAAATTGTCTTGGGGATTGGTGGTGTGCGCGCGGTGCGCGCCTTGGGGTATGAACCGGCGGTCTGGCACATGAACGAAGGGCATAGCGCCTTTTTGGGGCTGGAACGTGTGCGCGAACTCGTTCAAGGGGCCGGACTGAACTTTAGCGAAGCCATTGAAGCGGTGCGCACCAACAGTTTGTTCACCACCCACACGCCCGTGCCCGCCGGCAACGATTCGTTTGCTTTCGAAATGGTCGAGAAGTACTTTTGGCAGTACTGGGGACAATTAGGGATTGATCGCGACCGCTTTATCAATTTTGCGCGGCAAGACCTGGCCTGGGGCGCCCAGTACAGCATGACGGTATTGGCCATTCGACTTAGTGTCTACCACAACGGTGTTAGCAAATTGCATGGTGATGTCAGCCGCGCCATGTGGCAATTTCTCTGGCCAGACATTCCGGTGGCACAGGTGCCGATTGGTCATATTACCAACGGTGTCCATACTAAAACGTGGCTCTCCCCTGAGCTCAAACAGCTATACACGCGTTACCTACCCACAAATTGGCAAGAACAGGCCGATGATCCCGCCACCTGGTCGCCCGTTGAAACCATTCCCCCAGCGGAATTGTGGGCGATGCACCAGCAGTGCAAAGACGCGATGGTAAAGTTTGTGCGCGAACGGGTCAGTCAACAATATCTGCGCCATGGCGAAGGCACGCGCCGGCTCAACACGGCCAACCATCTGCTCGACCCGCATGCGCTGACCTTGGGCTTTGCCCGCCGCTTTGCCACCTATAAACGCGCCACCTTAATCTTTCGCGATGAAGAACGTCTGAAACGGATTTTGAACAATCCAGAGCGGCCGGTGCAGATTGTCTTTAGCGGCAAGGCGCACCCCGCCGATGAACCCGGCAAGGCGTTGATTCAGCAGATCTACCAATACAGCCAACGCCCTGAATATGAAGGCAAAATTATTTTTGTCGAAAACTATGACATGAATGTCGCCCGCCATCTGGTGGCTGGGGTGGATGTCTGGCTCAACAACCCGCGCCGCCCGCATGAAGCCAGTGGCACCAGCGGTGAAAAGGCCGCGCTCAACGGGAGCCCAAGCTTTAGTGTGTTAGACGGTTGGTGGGTGGAAGGGTATGATGGCACGAATGGTTGGGCGATTGGCGACGAGCGCGAGTACAAAGATGAAGCGACCCAGGACGAGGCCGACGCCATTAGCTTATACACGACGCTGGAAGAAGAAATTATTCCGCTCTTTTATGAACGGAGCGCCGATGGATTGCCATTAGACTGGTTGCAAAAGATGAAGAACGTCGTGCGCACCTGCGCCCCCGCCTATAGCATGACGCGCATGGTGAAAGAGTATACGACTTGTTACTATCTGCCCGCCGCCGCCAATGGCCGGCAATACAGCGCCGACCAGTTTAAGCTAGCACGTGAGTTGGCGGTCTGGAAAGCGCAGATCAGTCAACGCTGGGCATCTTTACACCTAGAGGCCAAAACGCAAGGTGATATGCAAATTACGGTGGGCGATCCTTTGCAAGTAGAGGCCCGCCTCTGGTTGAATGGCTTGCCCGAAGCCAATGTGGCTGTTGAAATTGTCGCGGGCCGGCAAGACGTCAAGGGGGAACTGCTTCATCCCCAGGTGACACCGATGCAGCCTACAGGCACAGATAATGGTGCGCTGCTTTTTCAGGGTGAATTAACGCCCACGGATAGTGGCCGGCTAGGGTTAGGCGTACGCGCCCGACCCACCCATCCAGCCATGATTGACCCCTATGAGATGGGCTTAAGTCGCTGGGCCTAACTCACCCCGTTCCGCCTTCTCTACACATGAGAAGGCGGAACGATGCTTACAATTCAGTTACCGTAAAACGGACCTTTTCTGCGGCCAATTCACGGATCAAACGATCAAAATGTGGACCAGCAATGAGCTTTTCGGGTGTGATTAACCCTGTTCCCTGCAATTCACCTCGGGCCACCATCCGGGCCACCATCGCGCCTGTAAAAGCCGTCACACGTGCCATCGACGTGAAGCCAGGTAGTTCATCATAACGATCCACCATCTCCACTTGATAGCCAGCGCGGCGCCCGGCTTTTTCGCCGCGCACGGTCACCCGAAAGGTCGTGATATCGCGGTCGGCGGCCTGCATTTGCACATGCGGGTAGAGCAAGGTATCCAACACCTTCTTGGGCGCGATTTTTACGCCATCGACCTCGATCAGTTCATCGCTTAGCAGACCCATGTCGTTGAGGACGGTTACTTTGGCCGCATAGCCTGGCCAGCGCACCGTCTTTTGCGTGCCGGTTTTTAAATTTTTCAGGGCTGCCAAGTCCAAAAGCCAGGGCATAAAACCCTCGTGCCATGCTTCACATTCGCCAACCCCAGTAAAAGCAACGCTCTCTACGCCGGAGTAGCGTGGCACGGTTGTCAGTTGGCCGTTTTCCACAACGGCGGCAGGATAGGGCCGCAACGGCAAGCGCCGCCCGCCGAAAACGATCTTATAGCCGAGCGGGCCGGTGGGTGTGGTCGGAATACCGCCACATTGAATATGCAACTCATCAACGCTATCCAACTGCTCCGCCAGATGGCGCGCCCAGATCTCGGTCAAGCCTGGTTCCACGCCACAGCCTGGGATTACAAGTAGACCGGCCTGCTCAATCTGACGACGCAGCTCAGGGACCTGATCTTGTGGTGGCCAAGTGAGATCAATCCATGGTCGCCGCGCGATCAGCGCTGCCCGTAGGCCAGTCGCAATGATCGCGCTGGGTAAGGCGGCCACAATCACATCGTGCTGCGCCATCAAGTGGCTGGCAACGGTCAGGTCACTCAGATCAAGTTGGGTTGTGGTCAGCTTCTCAAAGCCCGGCTTGTTTGCCAGTTTTGCGCGCGCCGCGTCCAATTGCGCTTGGTTCATATCGGCGATCGTGACTTGGGTCACGGCTGGGTCGGCCAGCGCATTAAAAGCCGCGGCTGGTCCCATCAGACCACTGCCCAGCACCAAAATTTTCATTCGATTCTCCTTGTTCAGTTTATGGCTCTTTGCTTTACAAGTTCATCTTTTACATAACTCATATGACCGATATGATGATGAAAGTGAACTGCGCAGCGCAGGAAAATATTGAAGCGATCCGGCACGTCATCAACGCCGTCAGCACGGTACTGGAGCACCCAGTCGGTGTTGGCCTGCTTTTCAAGTACGGCAAGCACCGTGCCAATGACGATTTCTAGCTGTTGGAGCACTTCCGCTTTGGCCGGTGGGTTATTTTCGGTAAACTCGCGTTCGCGGTCCCGAACGTAGCCAGTTGACGCCAGTTTTGCACCGATATAATAGTTCAGGTTCCCCGTAATATGCAGGACTAAGTGGCCAATGCTGTTGCCATAGGGATAGGGATTCGTCCAGAATTCACGCTCCGACAGATCGCCAGAAAATGCCTGAACCCTAGCCAGGA
>JAPLGZ010000074.1 GCA_026389895.1 Chloroflexota bacterium
GGCCCCGCAAGTGAAGGCGATTGACACAACCGGCGCTGGCGATGCCTTTGTCGGTAGCCTGAGCTTTTTTCTGGCGATTGGTGTTCCGTTGGTTGACGCTATGCGGCGCGCCAATCAGATTGCCGCGTTGAGTGTGCAGCGTTTAGGGACGCAGAGCAGTTTCCCGTTGGCGGCGGAATTGCCCGCTGATTTATTGAATTCAGGCCACGATTAAAACCCCAACCTGATCCAGTAAGCGCGTTGGCGCTTTGCGCCCATTACAGGAAGAAATGTACTGGGCTTTAACACGTTTCAACGTGTTTTGAATATCAGAGGGTGAATGATGGTGATTAACAAAATCAATCGGTAACGGGTCATCCAACCTGCTGAAGCAGGTTTCTCATATCAGGCGTCGAATTCATTCGACGCTGAAAGCCCGCCAATGACCGAAATAAACGGTTAATCACCAGCATTCACCTGGCAGCGTGCGTACCATACGTTATTAAATAGAGTCGTAAAAGGGAAAAGCTCTTCATGCAGATTGAACATATTGCCATCTGGACGCATAACCTGGAAGCGCTCAAGGATTTTTACGCTACCTATTTTGCGGCTGTTGTCGGCAACAAATATAGGAATCCGAACAAACAATTTGAATCGTACTTTCTCAGCTTTACGACCGGCGCGCGCTTGGAGTTGATGCAGCGGCCAACGATCCCGGCGACGAAAAACGATCTTGAAAGCCAATTCACGGGCTATATTCATCTGGCCTTTGCGGTCGGCTCTCAGGAACAGGTGGATCAACTAACCGAGCGCCTGCGTCACGACGGCTATAAAGTAGCAGATGAACCGCGCCGCACCGGGGATGGCTACTACGAGAGTGTCGTTTTGGATCCTGACGGCAATCGCATTGAGATTACCATTTAATCGCTGGAGTATACAACAATGAGTGAACTGGCTAACCCACACCGCACCCGCACCGTCACCTGGCAAGATCCGCTGCTCACGGCCAAGCGGGGGATGACGATGAGTGGACTAGAGTTTTTGCAGGCAATGGTGCGTGGTGAGCTGCCACCACCCCCGATTATGGCGTTGTTGGGTTTTACAATTTTAGATCTGGCGGATGTCGAACCAGGTCGCGTCGTTTTTACGGCTGAACCGGCTGAATATCACTACAATCCGATTGGCATGGTGCATGGTGGTCTGGCCTGCACGCTGTGCGATTCGGCGATGGGTTGCGCCATTCATTCCACGTTGCCCGCGGGCGTTGGCTATACCACGCTGGAAGTAAAGGTCAATTTTCTGCGGCCATTGACGCAGGCCACGGGCGTTATCCGCTGTGAAGGCAAAGTGATTCAGGTAGGCCGCACTGTCGGCGCCGCCGAGGCGCGAATTACCGATGCGCGTGGCAAGCTTTATGCGCATGCCACCACGACTTGTCTGATTCTCGCCCCCACGAATACCGCGTCTGAATGAAGCACCCTCGATTGCTCTGACCCCGCCCGCACTTCAAAGCGAATGATTCCGGCTTTGTCGCTGCGCTCACCATTATCTACAGCATATACGATGCGAGGTTGAGCGAAAGCTATAGATAAAAACCTCAAATAACGGCGCGACAATCTTTCCTTGTGATCTGCGCGTAACTATTATCCGCACTTTTGCGTCATGTATGTTTGCAATAATATACGGTATGCATTAAATACTGCATAAATTTCCTCTGTTTACAGATTTAACCCTGGCGTAGCAGGGAGCGCAGCATACAATGAATGAGGCCAACTAACCTTGACGAACTGGCGCGGTAATCAATTAACAACACCCTCCCATTCACCAAAACCAGCGGCGCGCGTGAAGGCAACGGCGGCTTTTTTGTTCGCGCTCGCTTTGGGGCAAATGTTGGTGGTGCAAGCAGTGGTAGGTTGTTGCTGTGCAGGGCATTGCCTGCCTGGCGTGGGATCAATTATGCTTTGGCTGATAAAGAAGTAATGACCGTAGCGGCGAAGGGCAAAACCGTTAGGCGAACCAGAGGCGGATCTGTCGCCTAATGGCTGACTTAAGGACTATTTAGTGACACAGGTGACAACATAGCGGGCGTAGCGTTGGAAGTAAGGTGCTTTATTAAACAAAGCCATGTCTGTCGCATGCAGTTTTTGGCGAATCGGCGAGGTCGCTTTGAGCCCCAAGGCTGTCCCGGCCATGCTAAGTAGATCAAAACATTGATAATGAGAAGTCGTAAAATAGCTGCCAAAGGTCTTTACATCGTTAAGATGCATCGGGCGATCGGTCCCTTTGACCGGATGGCGGTCTTTATAGGGTACATAATCCCGCACAAATTCTAAGAGGGGATTTTGCCCCAGCGGATCTTGGAAGGCGCCTCTGCCCCCGCGCTTTAACACACGTGCCAACTCGGCCCCAGCCCGATCCAGTTGTAAATGGTGGATGGCTGCGCCCCCGTAAATGATATCAAAAGTTTCATCTTCAAAAGGTAGTGCTTCCACCGGCCCAACGCGGGCATCCACCTTGCTCCCGACACCCCTATACTCGGCAAACTGTTGCACGGTGGCGATCGTCTTGGGGGCAACATCAATGGCACAAACTTTCTTCGCCCCGGCCAGGGCAAAGATTACCGGCGTCATTGAATAGCCACAGGCAATATCCAGCACGACCTTATCTTGCATTGAGCCTAGAAAATCGAAAAGATAAGTGCGCCACGGGCAGGTCGATGCATATTTACTGAGCCGCGTTTCAATCCGCTTGAAATGCTCGTTATCCAGCGCCTGGCTCCGTGCATCGGTGATCTGTGCTTCTATTTCTACCCTGTTGTCTAAATCTAAAGTATTGATATTTGATTTAGCGACTGTGCGATTTGATTTGATCATGTGCTTTTCACCTCAAACCCTACTCGATGAATGCTGATGGACTTAAATAAATTATTTCTTGTATAAGAAGAGGTGGCCCTCAAAAAGCATGTTGATGAACAATGGGCCGATCACGGTTTATCGTAGCAGAGCAACATGAAATTATCATGAAATTTAGTCGATGAACTTACTGATCGTTCAGTGGAAAACTAACCTGAAAAAGCAAATCCTAGACAGAGAGGCAGGGTATACGATGTTTCATTTAACGGTTATTATCCTATCATATCATTTAGTAATTATGAA
This sequence comes from Chloroflexota bacterium, assembly GCA_026389895.1. Taxonomy (GTDB): domain Bacteria; phylum Chloroflexota; class Anaerolineae; order Caldilineales; family Caldilineaceae; genus JAPLGZ01. Next base: position 3,135 of record JAPLGZ010000074.1, read on the forward strand.
TAAAAGTAAGCAAGCTTAGCTGAATATTAATGAAATGCTGGTAGGATTGGTTGCTCTCATGGACCCCGAAAACTAGTCCACCTGCTAAAGTGGAGAACCACAGTTTGTGGCAATACAATATGGGGAGGTCAGACAAAATAGGCTAGTATCATACGCCGGTAAAGCGTTTAGCGGGAAGGACATCCTCAAAATTTTCCAAGAGAGCATTGCCAAAGGAGGTAACATATGCGTTCCTATGTGCTTGGTTTTCAGGCCATTGACAAAACAAAACTCATGGTTGTTGGGGGTAAAGGCGCGAACCTGGGGGAACTGTCTAAGATTGAAGGAATCCGCGTACCAGATGGCTTTTGTATTTCTACGGAAGCTTTTAAAAGAATCGTGGGGGAAACGGCGTCGATTCACGAATACCTTGATCAGTTATCGCTTCTCAAGGTGGAAGACCGAGATAAAATCGGTGAACTGAGCGGTGAGATTCGCGGGGTCATCGAAGAGACAGCCATTCCTGAAGACATTCATCAAGAGATCACCCGCCTGCTCTCCACGCTTGGAGAAAAAAATGCCTATGCCGTACGGTCCAGCGCAACGGCAGAGGATCTACCGACGGCCTCTTTTGCCGGCCAGCAGGATACGTATTTGAACATTATCGGCGAGGAGGCGATCCTAAAGCATATCAGCAAGTGCTGGGCATCGCTCTTTACCGAGCGGGCAATCATTTACCGAATACAAAACGGCTTCGACCATCGTAAAGTCCACCTGGCTGTGGTTGTGCAGCAGATGGTCTTTCCGCAGGCGGCAGGCATTTTGTTTACTGCCGATCCCGTCACTTCTAACCGGAAAGTGTGTTCCATTGATGCTAGCTTCGGACTTGGTGAGGCGCTGGTCTCCGGTCTGGTGAATGCTGATAACTATAAAGTGCGTAATGGCAAGGTTATCGATAAGAAGGTATCCGCCAAGAAACTGGCTATTTACGCCTTAAAAGATGGCGGTACAAAAGAAGAGGAGATTGATCCTGCGCGGCAGGACCGGCAAGCGCTGACGGATGAGCAGATTTTACAGCTTGCGCGCATGGGCAGAAAGATCGAAGCACATTTTGGCAGCCCCCAGGACATCGAATGGTGTTTGGCTGATGATACATTTACGATTGTCCAGAGCCGGCCGATCACCACTTTATATCCGATCCCTGAAGCGGCTGATGAGGAAAATCACGTTTACATTTCTGTCGGCCATCAACAAATGATGACCGATGCCATGAAACCATTGGGCTTGTCTTTTTTTCTGCTAACGACCTCGGCACTCATGCGCACTGCCGGCGGAAGGTTATTTGTTGATGTTGCACCTATGCTGGCTTCACCGGCAGGCAGAGAAACTCTGGTCAATGTTCTGGGAAAATCCGATCCGATCATAAAAGACGCACTTACAACCCTCCTAGAGCGGGGAGATTTTGTAAAATCGTTACCGGATGATAAAAAAGAATCAGGTCACGGTAAAAGCAATAAGGCTGTGTCGCCTCCGAATTATGAAACACTAAACGACTACGATCCAACAATCGTTTCTGATTTGACCAGCCGTAGTCAAAAATCGCTAGAAGCGTTAAAACAAAATATCCAAACGAAATCAGGATCGGATCTGTTTGATTTTATCCTGGAAGATATCCAGCAAATAAAGAAGACCAACTCTGACCCGCAGAGTTTTGGTGTGATTATGACTGGTATGAATGCATCAACATGGATCAACGAGAAAATGAACGAGTGGTTAGGCGAAAAGAACGCAGCAGATACGCTTTCTCAATCTGTGCCGAACAATATTACGTCGGAAATGGGTCTGGCGCTATTGGACGTCGCAGATGTGATTCGCCCTTATCCGGAAGTAGTCGAATATTTGCAACATGTAAGGGATGAGCGCTTTTTGGATGAACTGATTAAGTTTGATGGTGGACAGGAAATCCGGGCCACTATCTATGCCTTTCTCGACAAATACGGAATGCGCTGTGCCGGAGAAATCGACATTACTAGAACCCGCTGGAGCGAAAAACCAACGACACTTGTCCCCTTAATTCTCAGTAATATCAAAAACTTTGCGCCTGATGCCGGCAAGCGGAAATTTGAGCAGGGGCAACAGGAAGCTTTGAAAAAGGAACAGGAATTATTGGATCGCTTACGGCAATTACCGGATGGTGAACAAAAAGCTGAAGCAACAAAACGAATGATCGACCTGATCCGGAATTTCGCCGGTTATCGGGAATATCCAAAATACGGCATCGTTAGTCGCTACTTCGTTTACAAGCAGGCTTTACTGAAAGAAGCTGAACAACTCGTACAAGCCAACGTACTTCATGCGAAAGAAGATATCTACTATCTTACTTTTGAAGAACTCCGCAAAGTCGTTCTGACAAATAAATTGGATTCCCAGATCATCAGCCAACGAAAAGACGAGTACAAAACCTATGAGAAACTAACGCCCCCACGTGTGAGCACGTCTGATGGTGAAATCATTAGGGGTGCGTACAAACGGGAAAATCTCCCAGCCGAAGCGATGATCGGTCTACCTGTTTCTGCCGGCGTTATCGAGGGACGAGCACGAGTCATCTTAAACATGGAAGATGCTGATCTAGAAGATGGCGATATATTAGTCACCCGGTTTACGGACCCGAGCTGGACACCCTTGTTTGTATCCATCAAAGGTCTAGTCACCGAGGTGGGTGGACTGATGACTCATGGGGCAGTGATCGCCCGTGAATATGGCTTACCCGCCGTTGTCGGTGTAGAAAATGCGACCAAACTGCTCAAAGATGGGCAACGAATTCGCGTGCATGGAACCGAAGGGTATGTACAAATTCTATAAGGGGGAAGCGGTTGGCTTCCTCCTGGGGCGCTCCATAAAGATGAAAGCTGGGAAGGCGGCCCAATCAGGGTCGCTTTCTCAGAAGAAATTTTTGCTCAGCGTTTCGAAGGTGATGATCCCGCCTGCAAAAAATCTGCGATGCCCCTTCTTTTACAACGGTTGCGCTCCTTTCCGGCTATCAGTTATACTGTTTTCTCGCAACTTTCGGATCAAATCAACTCTGCTATTTTGTTAGGCAAGGCTAAATTTGTTGGATAAGGGGACATCACCATGCAAGATATGCACGCCCAATCGATTGGCTGGAAAGCCACAAGTAAGATCGGCATCGTCGCGGCGGGGGCTGCTGAGGCCGTGGCCGCGGGGATCGAAATCCTCGATCAAGGGGGTAATGCCGCTGATGCGGCCGCTGCCACCATTCTGGCGCTGAATGTCACGGATCACGGGGCCTGTTCGATCGGCGGCGAAGTGCCGGTCCTTATTTTTGATGCGCAAAAGCAAGAAGTAAAATCGCTTTCGGGCCAAGGAGGGGCACCACGTGCGCAGGCGGCGATCGACTGGTATATGGAAAACGGGATCCCCAATGCCGATATGAAGATGGCGCCTGTCCCTTCGGTGGTTGATTTATGCATTACCCTGCTACAGCACTATGGCACCAAGAGCTTTCGCGAAATCGTTGCGCCGGTCTTGGCCTTACTCGACCAAGGGAAAGTCGACTGGCATCCCAACCTGGCAATCACACTGCGGCGGATGGCCGAAGAAGAAGCGCTCACCGACGGCAGCCGCGAGGCGCGTTTGCAAGCTGCTAGCGACCGCTTCTATGGACGCCACCCCCAGCGCAATGATATTGCGGAAGATCTGGAAGCGTTTTACATCGAGCAGGGCGGTTTTCTCCGTCGTGAAGACTTGGCGGCTCATAAAACCTTGATCGAAGACCCGGTCTCCGTAGATTATCGGGGTTATACGGTCTACAAGTGCGGCCCGTGGACACAGGGGCCCTATTTGTGCCAGGCGCTTCGGCTGTTGGAAGGATTTGACTTGAAAGCGATGGGAAATTTCTCGGCCGATTATGTCCATACGGTGACGGAGGCGATTAAACTGGCAATGGCCGACCGCGATGAATATTATGGGGATCCCAACTTTGTCGAAGTGCCCCTGGCCACCCTGCTTTCCGACGCCTATACCGAAATCCGGCGACCATTGATTGACATGCAGCAGGCCAATCAAGCCGCGCGACCCGGCGATCCCTACACAATGCAGGCGCTGAAGGCTGGCCCCAACGTGTTTCGTCCAGGCCCCGGTGGCACGACGACTTGTGTAATCGCGGATCGCTGGGGCAATGTCGTCTCCGCCACGCCCAGCGCCAACGTCTATCATGAAGGCGGCACTGGGCGAACCGGGGTTAGTTATGGCAATCGCTTGCGTAGCCTCAACACTACACCTGGCCACCCCAATGTGATCCAACCTGGCAAACGCCCGCGCATTACGCTCACCCCGACGTTGGTGTTGAAGGATGGCAAGCCGATCTTGGCGATCAGTGTCGCGGGCGGCGATTTGCAAGATCAGGCGACGTTGAGCCTGTTGCTCGACTTTATCGAGTTTGGCATGGAGCCGGCAACCGCCGTGATTGCGCCGCGCTTCGCCACAACCCATCATCAGGATTCATTCGATCCCAATCCGGTGCGCGAGCAAACTTTTGGCGAGGCCGGATCGTTGACGATCAGCGAGCAGGTTGACGCGCGTGTGCGCGACGATCTGGCCCAGCGCGGTCACAAAGTTGTGGCCAAAGCTGGCCCCATTGCGGTGCCGGTGATGCTCTATGCCGATCCAGTTAGCGGCATGTACTACGCGGCGGGCGATCCGGCGACGGGCCGTCACGCGGCTGGGCTGGTGTAGTGAATTTAAACGCGACCGGCGCCTCTCATGGCTGTGGGTTAGTTTTACGGACGGCGTGCTCACTTGTCGTGTCAGACGCCGGTCGCGCTGTTCGCACAAAATTTGGAATGCACCCGCTACAAAAAGGATGTTTGACAGCGGGAAAAACATCAGGTATGATAGCAAACATCTTTACATGTAAACACTACAACTCCCTATCAAACCAAGACCACAGTTTGACGGCCTAATTTATAAACTTTGCGAAATCGTTTTGCAAATGGTCGCGTTTTGCAGTAAAGATTATTTCTTCGCCACCCCGCCACTGTCGTAAATTATGTCGTAAATTATGGCGTAAATTGATAAGGAGGTATCGAAAGCAGTAAACCCCTACGTTTGACCTTGCTTGCTCGAATCACGCGCTCCCCATGTAGCGCCCCATACCCATTTAAAGCAAATATTTAGGAGGAATCGAATGCGAAGTAAGTTTATTCTCTTTACGCTGGCCGCGGCACTGGCTGTCGTTATGGCCGCCTGCGCTGCGCCGACTGTCCCGCCCCCATCCGGCGCGCCAGCCGCAGATGCGGGTGCCGCCGCCGCGCCAGTTGGCGCTGGGCTAGCGACCACTGTCGCGCGCGAAAAAACATTGATCATCGGTTTTGAAGGCGGCCCCGCGGCCGCGCCGGAGCAATTTGGCTTGAACCCGAGCGCCCTAAATTCACAGGGCCCGCATCAGGTCATGATTGAATCACTTTACTATCTGAACTATCAGAGTGGTGAATTGATGCCCTGGTTGGCTGCTGGCCCACCAGAGTGGAATGCTGATTTTACTGAGGTTGTGATTAAGCTGCGCAACGGGATCAAATGGAGTGACGGCGTCGCCTTCACGGCTGACGACATTGTCTTCACCATCAATATGCTCAAAGCCAACCCCACCCTGATCTTTGCCAGCAACGTGGTCGATGTGACGGATGCCACCGCGGTGGATGCCACGACCGTTAAGATCAAATTGAAGGCCCCTGATGCCCGCTTCGTCGTCAACGCCTTTGGCGTGCGCATTTGGGGTGCGGTCCGCATCGTGCCCAAGCACATTTGGGAAGGCCAGGACCCCAATACCTTTGGCAATTTTGATTTAGCCAAAGGCTGGCCGGTTTGGACTGGCCCCTACAAACTGGTAAAGGCAAGCGCGACCGAATTCGTCTTCGACCGTCGCAGCGATTGGTGGGGAGCTGAAACCGGCTTCCAAAAGTTGCCAGCCCCCGAACGCATCATCTTTGTAGACGCTGGTCCAGACGATCTAAAAGCGGCTGCTTTAACTACAAATCAGGTTGATGGCGAACCAAGCCTGCGCATTGATACCTTCGAGGATGTACTGACGAAGAACCCCAAAGCGCTTGGGTGGACGGACACGCCTCCTCATGCGTGGATCGATCCGTGCCCTGGCATGCTTGGCTTCAATACCCGCGTTGCCCCATGGGATGATGCGGAGATGCGCTGGGCCGTGGCCTATGCGATCCCCAACCAAAAAATCGGCGATGCCCAGACGGGTGGTCATGGTCAAGTCTCGCGCTATAACTTCCCCGACTACCCAGCGCTTCAATCCTGGTTGACTGAAAACAAGGATCTGCTGGACAAGTATGATTCCACCGTCTATGATCCAGCCAAAGCGAAAGCGATCTTCGAGAAGAAGGGCTATGTCATGGGCAGTGATGGATTCTATGCCAAAGATGGTCAGCATCTAAAAGCCGATGTCTTGCTTAAGTCGGCGGATCCGATCTTGCCGCCTCTCCTCATTGGTGCTTTACAAGATGTCGGGATCGATGCAGCCCCGCACGCGTTGGCGGATGCGGCCTATTTTGACGCTCGCAATCGAGGAAATTTCGATATTGAGAGTGGGCATGTGGCTTGCGGCAGCGTCGTTGAACCCTATGATGAGTTGAATAATTTGAATAGCCGCTGGATTAAACCAATTGGCGAACTCGCACCGAATAACATCTGGGGTTGGAAAAACGCTGATTACGACAGTATCGTCAATGAAATGCAAACTATTGCCCCTGGCGACCCCAAGGAGCATGAGTTGTTCCGCAAGGCCTTAGAGATTCGCTTGAAGGAGTTGCCAATTCTCTCGTTGACCCAACAACAACGTGTCGTTCCCTATACCACCCAGTATTGGACCAACTGGCCAACCGCCAAGAATGATTACCATCACCCACCCAACTGGTGGCAAAACTTCTTGATCCTGGTTGTTAATATCAAGCCTGCTCAATAAGTCTGAGGCTGATTCTACACTCCTCGTTGGTGAAAGCTTACTCATACTCCGTCAGAGAGACGGAGTATGAGTAAGCAACCCACAGGTTGTACAGGCCACTTTACCGATAGTGAGAAAAAAATGAATGTTCAATATGTGCTCAGGCGGATTGGCATCTTCTTTCTGATCATCTGGGCCGCTTCGACCTTGAATTTTATTATCCCGCGGCTTGCTCCTGGCGATCCGATGGCAGCGATTATCGGCAAGATGCAAGCGCAGGGGGCGCAGGTGGCCAACAGCGCGCAGATCATTGCCCTGTTCCGCGAACGTTTTGGCTTAGGTGATCCGATTTATGTGCAATATGGGAAATATTTGTGGGCGCTGGCCCATCTGGATTTAGGCTACTCCATCGCCCTCTTCCCCGCCAAGGTGACTGATATTGTCAGCGGCGCCCTCCCTTATACTATTGGCCTACTTACCGTCACTACCTTGCTCACCTTTATATTGGGCATCTTTGCCGGCGCCTTGCTCGTCTGGCATACAACGCCGCGTCTAGCCAAATATGTGATCACTTTTTTTATGATGCTCGCCCCGATCCCCTATTTTTTGCTGGCGATCATTTTTGTATCAGTGCTGGCTTTTTCACTTGGCCTTTTTCCCTACAATGGTGTGGTTTCTGTGGGACGCTTGCCCAGCCAGGGCTTTGATATAACCTATATCATCGACATCATTTACCACTCAACCCTGCCCGCTCTCTCCATTATCATTGCTGGCGTCGGCGGCTGGATCCTGGGTATGCGTGGGATGATGGTGACCGTCCTGGGCGAAGATTATCTTACGTTGGCCGAAGCGAAAGGCTTGCGCGACTGGCGAATTTTCTTCTCGTATGCCATGCGCAACGCCATGTTGCCCCAATTTACCGGCCTAGCGATTAGCTTAGGGTATGTCGTTTCGGGCGCTACGCTCGTTGAATTGATCTTCTCTTATCCCGGCATGGGCTATCGTTTATTCCAGGCGATTAACACCAATGACTTTCCCGTGATCCAAGGCATTACCTTCTTTCTGGTTGTCTCGATCGCCGTTGCTATTCTTGTGATCGATCTGGTCTACCCCAAACTCGATCCGCGGATTACCTATAATAGGAGATAGTGCATGACTATTGCCGCTGTACCAGACGCCATTCAGGCTGGGCCTGCCACCCAGGCGTCGCCCCAATTATGGACTAATATTCGCTATTGGTTGGGGAACTGGAAACTCACCATCGGGTTGTTTCTAATTATCGGGCTGACCGTCGTCAGCATTGCTGGCTCGTTTATGATCGACTTTAGCCGCACACGCGTCGGCTCCGGTCCCTTTAACGCAAAACCTTCCGCCGAATATATCCTAGGCACCGACAACGTAGGGCGCGATATTTGGGCTTTGATGATCCACGGTGTTTACCCATCGCTCAAGGTCGGCCTGATCGCCGGTATACTTGGCACTTTGGTGGGCGTTATATTAGGCGTTGTCGCCGGCTACTACGGAGGCTGGGTGGATACGTTGATCAGCACCGCCGCTGATATTTTTCTCACCATTCCTTCACTTTTGATCCTGATTGTATTGGCCGCCTATATTCGCACGACCACGATTGAATTTACGGCGCTCGTCATTGCTTTTTTTGCCTGGGCCGGGCCAACGCGCTTGATCCGCTCGCAAACCCTCAGTTTGCGTGAGCGGCCTTTTATCCCGCTGGCCAAACTATCTGGACAGAATGATTTTGAGATCGCGATCAAACAGATCCTGCCCAACTTGTTACCCTACATTATGGCTGGCTTTGTAGGCGCTGTATCGGGGGCGATTCTTTCGCTGGTTGGGATTCAGATCTTGGGGCTAGGGCCACTTTTTACCCCCAATCTCGGTATGATCTTACAAGCAGCGTATGTCGGCGCGGCGATCTTTCGTGGTATGTGGTGGTGGTGGGTGCCACCGACGGTGACGCTGATGGTAATTTTTATCGGCTTGTTTCTGATCAGCGTGGCGCTGGATGAATTGGCCAATCCGCGCTTGCGTGAACGGGCTAAGTAGACGATAAGTATAAATAACACGGACGAATAATTAATAGTGAATAATTAATATTTAATATTTAATAGTTAACGAACCATCTATGGTCGCATGATCATTAATTATTAATTATTCACTATTAATTATTTACTCGGTTGTGCGATTTGGAAGGTACGTAATGATAATTGATGAAACGCCTGCACTCCAGGTTGAAAACTTGCGGGTCTATTACTGGACCAGTCGCGGGCCAGTCAAAGCTGTAGATGACGTTAGCTTTACGATTCAACGAAATGAACGCTTTGGCTTTATCGGCGAGAGCGGTTGCGGCAAAACGACGACCATTATGGCGATTCTGCGCCTGATCAAGAAGCCCGGCAAAATTGAAAGCGGACGCATCCTTTTGAATGGCCAAGATATTGTCGCCATCAACAAAGAGGAGATGCGCCAGACGCGTTGGAATAAAATTTCACTGATCCCTCAGGGCGCGATGAATTCGCTGAACCCGATCATGCGTGTGCGCGACCAACTCGCCGATGTGATCATTACGCACAAAGGGGACATACCCAGTGCAACCTTGCGGGGCGACATTAATGCCTTGCTCGATATGGTCGAATTGCCGGCCAAAGTTGCCGACATGTATCCGCACGAGTTGAGTGGCGGCATGAAACAACGCGTCTGTATTGCCATGGCCACGGCCCTAGAGCCCGAGCTGATCATCGCCGATGAGCCAACCAGCGCGCTTGATGTCGTGGTGCAAAAGGCGGTTATGCAAACGCTGATTGGCGTGCAAGAACGGCTGGGCGCATCGATGATCTTAATCGGCCACGACATGGGGCTGACGGCCCAAGTGTTGGACCGCGTGGGTGTGATGTATGCGGGAAAATTGGTGGAAGTGGCTTCGATCAGTGAACTCTATCACAAGCCGCAACATCCCTATACGCAGGCGCTGATCGCTTCCTTGCCCTCGGTGCGGGAAAAGAAACGGGGCGGTGGGATTCCAGGGTTGCCACCTTTTCTCCTCAACCCACCCTCAGGTTGCCGCTTTCATCCGCGCTGTCCGCACGCCTTCGAGGCCTGCAAGACCATTACGCCAGAACTGCGCGAAGTCCAGCCCTATCATCTAGCTGCCTGCCACTTGTATGATCAAGAGCCTGCCGATTGGAATAAAGCCCATGCCAACACCTCTATTTGAACTACGCAACTTGACAAAAATTTATGGCGGTGGGTTGCTAGGTCGCCAGGCCTCTGCAGCGCTCGACAATTTCTCGCTGACCTTTTACGAGGAAGAACCCAAGATCACCACGATCGCCGGTGAGAGTGGCAGCGGTAAATCGACATTGGCAAATTTGGCCTTGGACTTCATTCATCCAACCGAAGGTCAGATTGTGTACAAAGGCAAAGATCTCGGGAAGATGTCGCGCACCGAGCGCTTCAATTTCCGGCGTGAGGTGCAGGCGATTTTCCAGGATCCGTTTGGCACTTATAACCCTTTCTACAAGGTGGATGCCGTCTTTGACACGGTGATTGGCAAATTTAAGCTGGCCCACAGCAAGCAAGAAGCGCTTAAGTTGACGTGGGCCGCGCTTGAAGTGGTGGGCTTGCGTCCCAATGAGATTTTGGGCAAATATCCCCATCAACTGAGCGGTGGCCAACGGCAACGCATTATGGTGGCACGCGCCTTTCTGTTAAAGCCGCGCCTGATCGTGGCCGACGAACCGGTCTCGATGGTCGATGCCTCGCTCCAGGTGCGCATTTTGGATATCTTTCGCGATCTAAAAGAGAACTACGGCATTTCGTTTCTCTACATCACGCATGACCTGTCCACTGCGTACCAGATCAGCGATGACATCTACGTGCTCTACAGTGGTTCTGTGATGGAAAATGGCAATGTCGATGATGTAATTCAGGATCCGCACCACCCGTATACGCAACTGCTGGTCAGTTCGATCCCGGTGCCTGACCCCGACATCCGTTGGGAGGGGCGGACCACCTCTTCGGCGTCTGAACTTACAGTAAAAGCGGCAAATAACGGCTGCAAATTCTATCAACGCTGCCCCCACGCCATGGACCGTTGTACGGTCAGCCCGCCACCCGCCTATCCGGTCGGCCCCAGCCAATTTGCGGCCTGTTATCTTTATGCCGACACGCAAGCCGCGGTTGTCGCGATTGATCGGTCTCCGGTGGGGCATGTCGCATCATGAGACTTGGTTGAAAGATCTTAAATTTGGCTTGGCAAGCGGCTAAGCCAACCTGCAAAAAGCGCTCGGCGAACAATGCTCGCCGAGCGCTTTTTTATGGGTTCGGTAAACTAGATGACAGAACGAAAAATATCTTCCGAGAGGTGGCCAGGAACAGATGGGTTATTCCCCAATCGGTTGGCCACCTCCCGGAAGATGTGCTGCGCCCTTACTTGCCAATCAACGGAAAGAAGGTGCGTTGCTGTGGTGCACTTGGTTCATCGGTCTCATCTAGCGCGCTTGGGGCGGTTACCGTCACCAACACGCGCACACCCTGCACCGAGACGCCGTTGTAGGCCAGAATGTCGAGCGGATATTCACCTGGCGTGGTGTTGGCATCGACCGTAATCTGCAAGTGGACGGCGTCGGCGCTAATGGCGCCATTGGCTGCCGGCACAGCCGCGGCGGTTACACCCTGGAAGGTCAGGGTATTTTTGTCATCTACCCATTCGACGCTGACCCCGAGCGGCAGCTGGCTCTCATCCAGCGTAAGCGATACATTCGGATCATACAGTGGTGTCTGAACTGCCACCGTGATGGGCAATGCGGCGGAGAGCCCCTTCTCGACCACAACCTGCGTTACTGGTGTGTTGACGCTATAACTGCCGCTGCTGAAACGCATTTCAACTGCCTGTGACAACACCGACCGACCACTTTGTTCGTCCACGGCCTCGATCCATACGTAGTAGGTCGTATTCGGATCCAGGTGACTAAACGATGCTGCACCTTTGGCTGGCCCGGTTGGTTGGCCGTCGTCATCCAGTGGATAGGCTGTGGTCTGGCTGTATACCGTCTGCTCACTCACCCCAGGCGTCGTGCCGAGATGCACGTTGTAGCTGTCGATGTCGGGGAAGTTCAAGGCTGCCCAGTTGATGGACAAAATTTCATTGTCCACTGAGAGCGCTGTGCTGATGACCGCCGTCCAGGTGGTCGGGAAGTTGGCGCTGTGATCGACAGTGATCACGGCGACCGCGTCGCTGCCAGGCTGGCGGGCATACGCATTTTTGGGCGGATTGTGGGCGTCATCGGCCTCTAGCCAGACGCGGTATTGGCCGGACGGCAAGCTGCTTAAGTCCAAGTTTAACGCGGTTGGCGCGCCAGCCAATACTGTAGGATCGGCTATGGTCACTTGACCCATTGGGAAGCCAACATGCTGGGTGATCATGTCAGTCTGCAACAAACCGTTTTCATCGGTGTACGGCAGGGTAGAGTTCAGCTCACCCGGGTTGACAAACGCACGCACGAGAGTCGGTGCAAATTCTGAGTGTAAGGTGTAATTGACCACCGTATCGGCCAAGTTGCTGGCATCGACGGTGACATTGTCGAGTTGGGCTGGGCTGTGATAGGCCAGCACTTTGAACAGTAGATTCGGGTCGGTCAGATCCCCATCCAGATCTAGTTGCCATTCGCCAACCATTGCCTTGTCAACTGAATAGACTGTATAGATCTGCGGCACATAGATGGCGTCGAGCAAGCCATAATAGTTCAGCGGGTATTCGCCGCTCTCCAGATCGACCGTGACCAACGTGATCACTGTGCCGGTGATGAAACCAAAGGTACGCACCGGCGCCAACAACTCGCCCGTGGTGGCATCTTCCATACGTAAATCATATTCGCCGGGTGTCACTGCCACATAGTCGCTGACGGTGAGCGGCGCAACGTTGGCAATCGCCACGGTGGGGCTGAGCACCACCCGGATATGGCGTTCGGCATCGCCCATCTGCGCCAGCCGGAAATAGGCTTGGCGGAAGTCGGGTGGCACAAATTGTTTGTCAGTGGCGACCACAAGCCCTGGCTTGCCGAAGTTCGTGGCAAAGAGCGTGTAATCGGTATTTCCGGTGATGTGCAGAGTGGTGGTGATCAACGTGGTTTGCGTTGCGGCATCTTGCAGGCTGATCGTGTGCGGATCTGGCGATAGTTCGACAAAGCTCAGGTCGTTGGGCGGTGGATTGAGCGCATCGGGCGGCTGGATATTGTTCAAGGTGGTCTGATTGTTGTCCAGCACATTCACGACGCCTAACCCTGGCGCCGCATGAACAAAGCGCAGCCGAATGGCGTTGGCATCCACTTCATTGACAAACTGGTTGAGTTGATAGACAGTGCTCTGTGTATAGACCACCGTGTGATTGGGCGTCACGGGGGCTTGGTTATAGTTCTGCGGCGTAATCATGGTGCCGTCCGGCGCGATCAGTGAGACCGTCACCGGTGTCTGCGCGGTGACGATAAAGACCGTCTGCGCTGGCGTCGTGACTTCCACCTGAGAGATAACCCCGCTGGCCTGCACTTCGTTCGCGTTGGCCGCAGTCAACGGCATGGCGATGCGCAGCTGGTGTGTCGAGAGGAAGTTATAGGGTGCGTCTGCGGCTGGGGCGCGCGCCGCGCCACTGGCTTGGGCCATCTGCCAGGTCTGGAATGCTTCGGCGATGGGGGGCGGTTTCACGAGTTTATATTCGCTCACACCACCAAAATCAAAATGACCCTTGGTATCAATGAAGACGCCAAATTCCTTAGGGATACTGAAGAGCTTGAGCACACTCTGGGCTGTTTCGCCAACCACCTTGCTAAGCGCCACATAAGATTTGATGCCATAGGCGCTGCGGCCAACGAACTCCCCAAAATCGCCGTTGGTGCTGCCCAGGCGAAGATCGATGGGTGGCACACTAATGCTGATCGTACACCAGGCGTCGGTGCTGCAATTGGGCTTTGCGCCAAACAAGCCGCCAAAGAACTTGGCGACGCCACAGCCGGCCGCCGCAATGGTTTTGTGACAGATAATATCTTGTTTCGCCTTATAGAGCGCGCCCTTGGCGAGCCCATACTGATGGCGGCCACTGCCTGCCAGGTGCAAGTCGTAGCCGTGGTTGCTCCAGATATCCAATTGCACCGTCGAATGCACCACAACCGCGCTAATCTCGCCATAGAAGCGGAATTGGCGTTCTCGAATATTGACGCCGGCGTGGGCCGCCTCGAAAAAGGAGAACAACTTCAGCGCGGCTTCCAAATCGAAGCCCCAGGCGGGCTCCCATAACAGGCGCGCATCGCCATCCAGCCGAACCGTGGTGAGGCCCTTCCACTTGGTAACACTGTCGACCGTGACGCCAAGCTGCACGTATTGGGCATCGGGCCGCAACGACAACTTGCCGCGCACGCCAGTCAGCTCAAAGCCGGTGGCGCCAATGGGGATGCCTTTGTCACACGAGAGGCCAATCGCGACCTCCCGAAACCCCACGGCATCTGTGGCTGCGACGTCGGCTGCAGATACAGCCTCAAGGGCGATGACTGTGTTACCACCGGCATCGGTGTAGATGGTGACTGATGCCGCGAGCTTGCAATTACCCCCTGCGCTGAGTTTAGGTAAGCCGAACTCACCACCAGCCGAGATCTCATAGCCGCCGGCCACCGGCAGGAGTGAACCGGTGAGCGCTGTGATTGAAAGGCTGTTGCCAATTCTAACGTTGGGGATCGGCAACTTAATGTTCACCGCTGGCTTCACACCACTGCCATCAATCAGGATGTCACTGGCGCCTAGGTGAACACACAGGCCACTCCAGGCCTCTGGCATACACCAACGGGCTCTGGCGATGCGCAGGCTGATTCGATCGGCATAATATTCAATCTTCGACTGTTCGACCTCTAAGCCAAGCCCAGCCACACTCAATTTGAAGCCGGCGATACCGCTAAGCGGAGCGTTCATATCGAAGACGGGGGTGGGTTTGGGATCGCTGTAGACCTGATTCTTTTGATTGACATAGCCGCTGAAATTGATATCCGTGGCTTGGCTGCCGGGCACGCGCACCGTTAGCTTGCCCGTGATATCGCAGCCCGTATTCGCTGGATTTTTTACCTTGAGATTGGTCAAGAGGAGGAGGGTTGAATTCGTCTTGAGGAGCGTCAGATCGTCGCCGAGACAGGCAAGCGGCCACGGTGACGCCTTGTTTGGATCGCGCGTGGCGTTGATGACAAAGCTCTGCTCGACATACGCGCCTTGGGTATTCGTCGTGCGCAAGCGGATCGAATAGGTTTGCCGCGTATAATAATCCAGCACAACGGCTGTCTGTAATTGATTGTTCACGATCTGGAACGAGCTATTATGATCGCTGCCCGCGCCGTTGACCAAGGTATAAATCGGGTTTCCCCCGGCCGGGTTGCTGTCGACTGTGCTCAATGTACTTACGACTGTCCCCACCGGTTGGTTCTCTCCCACCTGCTTGGTGGCCAGGGTAATGCTTTCTGGCCCCGGTGGTTTCGGTGGCGCCTGGAAGGTGATGCCCAAGACGCTGTTCACGAATGCCCCGCTGAGATCGGTGCTCTTGACCGAGAGCGCAAACGACTGGGTTGAATTCACGGGCATGTGGTAGAGCTTTGCGACCGTCAGATTGTTACCACTAAGGCTGAAGAGTCCATTGCCGCCGCTCAGTTGATAGCGGAAACTATCGCCTGGATCGGCATCGGTGGTTTGGAGCTTGCCCACGATCGTCCCTGGAAAAATTGTGGCAAAATTTTCGGCCGGGTTAGCGGTATTTGGCGTTGGCAATAGGGCCAAGATCTGCGAATTGGTGAGCGCAACCGCCGTCGGCGGGTCGTTGACGGGCGTGATCGTCAGCTTAACGGCCGCCAGGCTGCGCTTGCCGATATCGTTCTGGGCTGTATAGGTAAAACTGTCGGGCCCAAAATAGTTGGGCGCCGGAATATAACGCACCAGGCGGCCTTCAATCAGCGCTAGCCCGTGGAGTGGCGCGCTGGCGATCGCAATGCCAACAATCTGCCCGTTGGGATCCCGATCATTGCCCAGAACGTTAACGAGAACAGCCTGGTCTTCGCTGGTGGTGGCGACATCGTCAAAGACCGACGGACCACCCCGCACAATGCTTACTGCATAATCCTCAACCTCACCGTCGGGCGCATCGCCTAGAAAGGAAAGATTGGGGATTGCGCTGAAGCGAAAGCGGGCAAAGCTGGGGTGGCCGGCCACACTGTCGGGCTTGGCCTGGCAGGGCACAAAAAACGAGAGGAGATTTGCCCCCGCGCCTAGGCTGACGCCGCGCACAATCTGTTCGTCCACATCGGCCCAGTCACCATCGTTGTTAAAATCGACCCAGGCGTTGAGATACCCCTGCGCCGACGCCTGGACCGTGAACAGTGTCCGTTCGCAGGTAACCAACGTGGCGGGCAGGGTGACACCGTCATCATCATCGTTGTTGGCTGTGTCATCGCCCGTGGCATTCGCATTAGGTTGGCCGTCGGGTTCAGTATCGACTTGGGCGCCCAGCCAACGTTGATTATTATTGCGCTGGCTGTGGCGCGCCCCTTGGCTGGCCTTACGCGTTGGATAAGTGGGGTCTGGCGCATCACCATAATCGAGCGGCGCGAGGCTATCAATGGTAAATGTATGCAGCGTCGGGGGGCTGATATTGCCCGTTGCATCGGTGGCCGTGAGGCTAAACGTATAGATCGCATTTTCAAGAGCCACAAACGGTGTGCAACTCCACTGGCCCGCCGGATCCGTCGTTGCGGTACAGAGCGGCGTCGCATTTTGACTGACCTTGACCGTGCTATTGGCCTCTGCGCCCCCAGCGAAAGTGGGCTGCCCGTTGTTTATAATGCTGCCGGCCGTTGGGCTGGTTACGCTGGGTGGGGGTGGGGCGATGGTGTCGATAGTAAAGTTGCGTGGGGCGGATGGACCACTGCTGCCCGCTATATTGCTCGCCGTTGCCACCACCGTCTGTAAACCGTCGTTCAAGCTAAGCGCACTATCACACTGCCATGCCCCGTTTGTCGCCGCCGTGGCCGTGCAGAGGGTGGTCGTTGTGGTCGGGCTAAGCGTCACCGTGATCGCTACCCCGGCTTCGCCTGTTCCCGTAAAGCTGGGCGTGGCATCATTCGTCAGGCCGCCCTCGGTTGGCGTCACAAGCGTTGGCGCGGCTGGCGCAATCAGGCTGCCAAAGCTAAAGTACTGGCCATTGTTCAGATCTACCGTCGCGGTGAAATAGGTCCCATTATCGGTTAACGCCGTCGCTGTCTCGCCTGCGCCATCAAAGACGCCGTCGTTACTTACCAGTAGCCAGCGATTTGTACTCGGAAATGTCGTTGTGTTGGGAATGCTAATCTGCACAGAACCCACGCTGCCCGTCTCTTGGACTTTCCAAATGCGCCCCATGCGGAGATTCACGTTGTTGATGCCGCTTTGGGTTGTTGTGATGGCCGTGCTGCCATTGTTGTCGCCCCAGACTAGAAAGCTGCGGTCGGCAGCAAAGGTATTGATGTTGGCGACATTAGTGGTCGTCAGTGTGCCCAGCGCCAGCACAACCAGGTCGCCTTGATTGGTGGTGTTGACACTGCGCGCCTGTTTCTGGTTGAGCGTAGAGGTATCATCACGTCCGATGCCGGCCACGTTGTTCTGATAAGTGGCGTCGGCGTTCCAAATCACCGTCCCGTTGGCGGCTGTGTACGCCAGTGGGGCGGCGGGATTACCCAGGGTAATGCCATATTTGAGCGCCAGATAACTATCAATGCGTTGCCGGCCTTCATCGCTCACGGGCGTGCGATAGACAATGGCTTCGGCCAATTGACCATTCAAGAATGCGCTGCCATCGCCACACCGCCCCAGCACAGGCACGCGTGCAAATGGATTCAGCGGACCAGCCGGTGAAGCTTCGGCGATGGGCTGGCTGAGGCCGTTCAACGCCAAGTAGCTGGCCGTGCCATTGGCCCCACCGAGCAGGGCGCCGTTCAAAATCAGTGGGCCGCCTGGATCGCCGCTGGTGGTTTGGACGACCTGCGGGTCAGCATCGGCCACAGCCACTTGTCCACTACTGTTCCGAAAGAAATAGGCGCCGCAACTGCTCGCCGCGGCCCCTTCGCCAGCGAGTGGAACGCCATCATTATTCCGCTGCGCAACGACAAAAGCTTCGGCGAAGTCGAGATTGGCGTCACCCACGAAAGCATCACTGCTGCCATCCAAACTGATGACATTGTTGTAATTCAGTTGGGCGCCCCCGGTTTGCGGACTGCCGCTGACGGTAAAGTTGCTAATGCCCACTTGATCGATCCAACTCGTCACGGTTCCCGTGCTGGGTGTAAGACCTGTGTCGGCCTTGAGCCAGAGCTGAAGGTTACACGTTGTGGTATCAAAAATGCCACCAGGGGCGAGCACAAAGGTGCGGCCATATTTGGCGGCCAGATATTCATTCACCCGCTGAATTTCGCAACCGCTGAGCGCACGGTTATAGACCATCATCTCCGCGATGTCACTGTCGGCTGCATTGTCGTCGCCATCCCACCCCACATAGAGTTGCGGCTGGGCGTCGGTGGGATGCGTAGAGTCGGTGAAGCGCGCCACGATCTGACCGTCAAAATAGATGGCCGATCCGTTGGTGGGCCCACTGTTGATACTGCCCGTCACGGCGCCATCGTAGACGGCGGTGAGCAGGCGCACCTTTCCCACTTGTCCGGCGTCGGTCACAACTTGACCAAAGGTGGTGAGCCCGAGCGCCGCCAGACCATCATCGACATGATCGCCAAACCCTTCATGATAGGGCATAAAGAAGCGATCCCAATTCCCGTTATCAACACCCCAGATCCCCTGAGCTGCGCCCACGCCGTCTGGAATCGACTTTGGTCGGTAGACGGTAAAGATTGTAATATCTTCGAGTGTCGCAGCCCGCAGATCGACGCCTGGCACCTCATAGACGGAGCCATTCAAACGGTCGGTCCGTGTAAAGCGCACCACTGGCTGCCCATTGATCAACTCACTGGGATCGGAACGAAAGGCGCCTGCATTTTGCCCGGCCAACTGGGTGGCATTATGACTTTGCCCCGATTTGTCGATCCACGCGGTGAGCGCCGCGCCATCAGCAGGATTATTGGCGCTATTGCCGTCGCCATCTGGATCCGCCGCGTCGAGCCAGAGGATCAGACCACTGAGGCCGGTGGGTAAGATCGTATCCGTCATCGGTGCGGGGGCCGGCGCGTGCACGCCAGGCACGGCATAACCCGCTGCATGACTGACCAACGTTGGCAGCGCCAGCAAGAGCATAAGCGCCATGATGTGAATGCGTAATTTTTTTGAAGGGGGATTTACTTTATGCATTACCATTGCTCCTCTGCTGAATCTGGCTGGGCGGTTTGGACATGGTGAATTATATTTTTGAATACCGGTTGAATTGATGTTGGACAATCAAAAAGTGGTATGACAAGTGTGGTGTGTGGCTCATACGCCGTGCGCGTTGTCGAGAGGCAGTTGAATGGTGGCTGCTGTCAGCGCCAGGATTGATCCCTGAAAAGTGCTCTGTTAAGAGGAAATAATCCATATCTAGCCGACGCACTTTGATTGGGTAGCGCCATCTTTGGCGTTCTCACCGTCTGGTTGAACGGATCACAACGAATGTAAATAGATCGATTGGATCGTATTTTGTATACTAGAAGTATAAATAGACGTAGAGCCGGGATCAATACGCAAAAAGTCGTAATTTTTTAGTAAGTTATGGGCGTCTGCACGAGAAAGTCTAGGGTAATAAGATTACGATTTATTTACGGAGATGATCGCAGACTAGAAGAATAATGAGAATCTAATCATCCAATTCACGGTTGGCAGGCGAACGCGAAGATTGACTTCACTTGTAGGTAGATCGGGGCGGAGCAACGCGCATTGTATAGCTTTCTACGGCGCATGCTGTGCGAGAAAATGGATCACTCAGCTGCGCTAGGGCCATCGCGCACTTGCTCGCACCACCGGTTAAAACCGCGCCCAATAGGCTCCCGCTGATACAGAAAGTCCGCTGATAGGCATTAACCAAATAAAGCGGTAATGGTTCAGCCAACCTGCTTCAGCAGGCTTTCCCGTAGCAGGCGGCGGTTTTAACCGCTGCAGCCGCTGCGCCAATTTGCGCGCCAATTTGCACACTCATCGGGCATGCGCTAAGCTTTGAGCGACTTGGGCCCTGCATCGCCTAAGGCGCCCAGTCAATTTTCAGGTCAAACCGGTGGCTTTTTTTGGATCTCATGATGACAAGCGAACTAATTCTGATTGTTGAAGATGAACGAGCGGTAGTACGTGGGTTGGAATACGGTCTACGCAATGAGGGGTTTGCGGTAGTATGGGCAGAGAATGGCCGGCGTGCGCTAGAGCTGGCGCGCGGGCAAGCGCCTAGCCTCATTCTCCTCGACCTGCGCCTGCCAGACATGACGGGCTTTGATGTCTGTCGTCAATTGCGGCTTGAAGGCCAACGTCAGCCGATTTTGATGTTAACGGCCCGCGATGAAGAAGTGGACAAAGTGCTGGGGCTGGAACTGGGCGCCGACGATTATGTGGTGAAGCCCTACCGGCTGCGCGAGTTGATTTCGCGGATTCGGGCCTTGCTCCGCCGCGCCTATGGCGAATTTTCCACGGCAACCACGCCAACTCTGGTCAATTTTGGCCAGATTCAAGTTGATCTGGAGCGTCTGTTGGTCTATCGCGCCGGTGTCCTCACCGAGTTGACCCCTATTGAATTCCGCTTGTTGCGCCATCTGATCAACAATCCACAACGTCCCTTCGGGCGCGACCAATTGATCGAAGTGGTTTGGGGCTACGACAGTGAGATCGGCAATGATCGCACCGTGGATGTGCATATGCGTCATCTACGCCAGAAGCTGGAAGATGATCCAGCTAATCCACGGTGGTTGGTGACCGTGCGGGGTGCGGGATATAAGTTTCAAACCTAATGTTGCGATCTCTTAACAATGGCGCAAAATAGGCGCAACCTCCGCGTGAGACAATCGGTTCTGTAGGTCAATCCAATCCGAATTGTTTCATGAAGGAGATAATCATGCGAAAAATGCGTCTGAGAACGTTGTGTCTGGGAATTGCAGGGGCGGGACTCTGTGTGCTTGCCTTTGGGGCAAGCACTTTTGCCCAATCCGCCTCAACGACGGCGACAATAGCGGTCAGTGACACCCTGATCACAGACACGTATCAAAGTGAGCCCGGCGTGCTGGTCACTGCGGTGGAACCCAGTAGTCCTGCCGCAAAGGCTGGCCTGGTGCGGGGCGATATTCTCTTAAAGGTCAACGACCAGCCAGTCAATGATCTACAGGCGTTGCTGGCCGTGATCGCAACCGCAAAGCCGGGCGCTAGCACCACCGTTAGCATCCAACATGGGGATGTAACGCGCGATCTGACCCTCGCGCTTGGGGAACGCCGAGGTCGCGCTTTCCTGGGCATTGTGCCATTGCTCACCGGCCCCGTTGGCGCCAGCATCGCGCTGGCCAGGCCAACCCAGCCTGAATTGCCGGCCTTGCCTGCCGTGCCGGAGAGTCCGCTGCCAGTGACATCCACGGTGCAAGTCCGCGTGATCGAGGTGATTAAAGCCAGCCCAGCCGACAAAGCCGGTTTGCAAGCCGGTGATACGATTATCGGGCTCAATGGGAAAGCCTTCTCCCCGGCGACCGATTTGGCTGGGCAGATCCAAACTTTTGCACCGAGCGATGTGATTACACTTGAAGTGCAACCGGGTGACCAGGCGTCAACGTTTGAGCGCAAGGTGATCTTGGGGCAGCAACCGGGGCATGCCGAGCGGGCCTTTCTTGGGGTAAAGGTGGCGCCCATCAATATTATGATCTTCAAAAAGCAACGGATGGACGCTGGCCAAGAGACCTATTTTACCGAAGCCTTACCTGCCGCACCGTTTGGCTGGTGGATGCCGGCCCAGCCTTATGCTATGCCGCCGATGATGCCTTATGGCTATGGGTTTGGTCAGCCGGGCGTTACCATCAGCAGCCAGGATCAAACTTTTCTCATGCCTGGCGCACCCGGTGCGCCAATGGGTGGTCAGCCTTTCTTTTATACGATGCCAGCCCAGCCACCCCAGCCACCTTTGGCTGAACCAGTCCAGATCGAATTACCGGATGGTCCAGCGCTCTGACAAAGTTGCTGCTCAAATAGAGTCAGCCTGAAACTTGCCTGACTTTAGCGCGGACAGAGACCCCTCACGCACCAAAGAGGCGCTCCCATCCCTACCAGGATGGAGCATTAGTTCCTCGCCAGTTGGGGAAGTGCGGTGAGGGGCTCTGTCTGTATTTTAACCAAGGATGACAAAGATGTTTCGATCGATTCGTTGGCGGCTTGTGGCCAGTTATACCTTATTGACGCTATTGACCGTAAGCCTGCTGGGCTTGCTTGTACTATCACTGATGCAGCGCTACGTTGCGAGTGAAGAAGAGGCGTTTCTGAATGCCAATGCCGAAGCTGTGGCGCGCCAATCGGCCCTGTTTATGCAACCGGCGATTAAAGCCCCTGCCCTTTCTCAACTGGCGCAAACCTCGGCTTTCCTAAGCGATGTGCATGTCAAGATCCTGGATGTTCAAAAGCGTTTGGTGGCCGATTCTGGCCAGCCCGCGGCGTTTGATCAACTGACTTGGGTGGTCGGTCCAGCGCCGATCCCGCCGGTAGTCGATGGGCAGGGGCCTGCCTTTGTTTTTAGCACCTCTGCTGTGCCTAACCCACTGAACTCGGTCGAACAAAGTGTATATGAAGCATCAAACATGGGCCATGTTCGCTCAACGGCGCCCAGTCAGCTAGCCCCGGCCGAGCCGTTGCCCCCAGAGTTAGGGCAGTCAATTACTGTGCGTAAATTGCCCAGTATGTGGGGGGTTCGTCTAGATTTTGATGCGGGCCCAGTCATGACCCGGACAGTAGCGTCCAATGTGACCTTTATTGACAAACGCCAACTGGCCCTCTCGACGCCGCTTACCGTGGAGTTTGCTGGTGCATCGAATACGGTTATGGCGCCCATTCGCACGGGTGATGAGGTGCTTGGTTATGTGGAATTGAGCCGCCGGCCCAACTTTGCGGCCGAGACATTGGCGACGATGCGCAATGTCTTTCTGATGGCGGCGGTGAGTGTCGCATTGATAGCCGTCGGGCTTGGCTTGGTGGTCAGCCGCGGGTTGACGGCACCTTTACAGGGGTTGACCACTGCCACCAGCCGCATGAACAGTGGCGATCTTTCTGCCCGTGCGCCGGTGCATAGCGATGACGAGATCGGCGGATTGGCGCGCCAGTTTAACCAAATGGCCACGGCGCTCGAAAATAGTTTTGCGGCATTAGCCGCCGAGCGCGATGCCTTGCGCCGCTTTATCGCCGACGCCTCGCATGAACTGCGCACACCTATTACGGCCCTGCGCACCTTTAACGAATTACTACAAGGGGCCGCCGCCAATGATCCCGTCGCGCAGCAGGAATTCTTACGCGAGGGCCAGGAGCAGATCAATCGCTTGGAGCGGATTACCAGTGGTCTACTCAATTTATCGCGGCTAGACAGTGGCTTATTCACCTTAACGTTGGCCGAGCATGAACTTGGCGAAATAGTGGCCGCGGTGGCAACCCCGTTTAAGACGCTGGCGCAGGAACGCAATATTCGCTTATCCGTTGAAGCGGCGCCAGAACCAGTGTTGGCGCGCTGTGATCGCGGCCAACTGGAGATGGCGCTGAGCAACCTTCTGGATAACGCGCTGAAATTTACACCGCCGAGCGGACAAATTCAGATTGGGCTGGCAAAAACTGATCAATGGGGCCAGATCTGGGTTAAAGATAGCGGCCCAGGGATCGCAGTGGTGGATTTGCCCTATATCTTTGAACGTTTCTATCGCGGGCGCAATGCCACCAGCACTGGGAGCGGTTTGGGGCTGGCGATTGTCCAGAGTATTCTCCACGCCCATCATGGCCGCGTTCAGGTGAGCAGTGAAGTGGGGCAGGGGAGTTGCTTTACGCTGTTGTTGCCAGGCTAGAGGCCACGCTAGCTTGGTGAACGTGCGAAAGTGGTGTCTCGCACCTCCGGCTACTTTCGCACGTTCACGGTGAAACAGTATCTACTGTTCACCTGTCCATCAACTAGGCGCGTGGAAGGCTACTTTGGCCGCTGCTAGGCGCACCACTTCTACCCGCGCGTGTTGCTCCTCAGACCGCCGTTCCAGGCGTCTATACTCTTCTTCTGGGAGCCCAGGTGCGTGCGCTTCGGCGAGGCCCCGCCACAGCGCCCGTTTTCCTTCAATGCCCACTTGGACAATTTCCAGAGCTTCCAACAGCCGGAGTGCACCGGCTGTTGGATCGTCGAGTCGCAGTTTCAGGGTCGTCATCTTCTCTGCCAGCCAGGCCGCCGCCCGCCGCGCCGGGCTGGCTGTAATTTCTAACGCTTGCATCAGCGCCTCCAACGCCTGGCGATCCGCTGCTATGTCGGCGCGCAGGCTGACAATGAAGGGTTTGATCTCTGCTTCAGTCTCCATCTCTGCCAGATAGTCCAAAATTTC
>JAPLGZ010000237.1 GCA_026389895.1 Chloroflexota bacterium
ATCTGCTCATTCAAAACCGCATCCCAGATTAACAACTCGGGCTCATTAGGAGCAGTCTGAAGCGCTTGTTGCACAGCCGTTAAAGCCGCTGGCAACTTCTGGGCGGTGACTAGCTCCTCGATTTGCGCAGTCACAGTCGTTGGCGACCCCGCGGCAGGCGTGAAGGCGTTGATGCCCCACAGCGCCACAGCCACCACAAGCACCGCGGCCACAAGCATAATACCGGCCTTTTTCACCGTTTGCGTGCGGCGTTGCGCCAAGACCGTATCCAGATGCCACCAGGGGCCTGTGGCTGGCGGATGTTGCGCTCGCAATTTGGTCAGCCCGCCAGCGTGCGCGGCTGCGCTGACCAGCAATTGGGGTTTGGCATCAATCCGACTGCGCAAACCATCCCAGCGGCCTTGCTCAGCACGCAACGCACTTTGATCGGGGCCAAGTTCGCCAAACATTTGCTCGATCTGGTCGAGCAGCACGAGAAAGGTTTGAATATTTGAGCCGTCGAGCCGAGCGATTTGCCGTTCGGCCTGTTCCAGCGCCGTGCGCAGAGTATTGACTGAACTCGTGGCGCGTGATTCAACGATATGTGTCATTTGTTTACTCGATCTGCATCAATAGGGTCGCACAGGCGGCAGCCACGCCGCTATCGGGTTTCGCTTCACCAGGCATGGTTGCCCAGCCTTGTTTACCGGCATAATCACTGCGCTCGTAACTGCTTAAGGCTTTAAAAGCGATCAGCTTTTCGGCCTTGCCTGGATCTTGTTGAAACTGCGCGACACAGATTGGCGCCAGGCGGCTAATGACGGCTGTTTTCGCCGTTGCCGTCGCCATCGTCTGCGCGGTTCCGCCGGTCACCCAACCGCCCCAGTTAAAGCCGATGATCAGAACAATCACAATCGCGGCCAGGCAAGACCAAAAGGCCACGGTTTTTGTGATCTGGGATGCGCTCCATCGTTCTCCCCAACTCAATGGCTTTAGCTTCGCCGTCTCCTTGGGCGCTTCTGAGTCATTGGTGCGGATCTTACGATTGTCGTTGCCGGCCCGTTTATCTTCTGAAAATCCAGCTAGATTTTTTCCCATCCTGCTTCTCCTGTATGAATTACTGACTAATAACGGAAAGTAGCGTTAGATTTAAGTCACGAATTTTGCTGATCAAGCCATGTAATTCGGCTTGATCACGCACTGGCCCTGTTAGGGTTGTCACATCATCTGGTTCGTGAGCGATCGTTAAAGGGCTAAACCACGCCATTAATTCATCTTCTAGATACTCGCGAATCCGGAACTGATAAGTTTGCGTGGATTGAGGGGCGATTGACGATTGCATAGGGGAAAGTATAGCCGTGGGTGGGAATTGTGTCGTCTCCCCAAAGAGAGATTACAGCGGGGAGAACCTCTCCCAAAAGGGGGATTTAGGGTTCACACAGGTGCGAAACGAGCACTTGGCGCGCCTTAAGGGCAGTGAGGAGTACGCGGGTTCTGGCTGAATTTGGGCTGGGGGCTTATAGCAGACCGAGGGTGCGAGCCTGCGCAATAGCCTGGGTGCGGCTCTGGACAGCCAATTTGCCATAGATGTGCTTGAGGTGAGTTTTGACCGTGCCAACCGAGACCACCAGTTGTTCTGCAATGGCGGTGTTCGAGAGCCCTGCGGCGATCAGGTGCAGAACCTCACGTTCACGTTGACTTAATGGCTCAACAAGCTTTTGGATCGCCGGTTTGCGCATATTGGCATTGGCCAAAGCCGTGCTTGGCAAGGGTTGCGGGGCAAAGGCTGTCACAAGCTTATCCACATAAAGGCGCAAGCGCGGCGCGAGATCGCGCTTTTCGAGCGCCGCCATTGGCAGGCGCATTAATTCGCCTTCATCAACAAACAAACGGACATAACCTTCGGGTTCCGCCAGCGCCAATGCGCGGGTCAACGGTTGCATGGCGGCGTCCGTTTGCCCCTTTGCCCCAAGCGTCATGGCCTGCAACATCAACATCTCGATCATGCTCCCCAGGCGCTGTACTGCTTCGGCGCTGGGCAGCATGCGGCCCAAGAGCGCCAGTACTTCATCCACGCGCTCTTGGGCCAGGAGAACCCGCACGAAAACTAAGGTTTCAAATTCGTGCAGATAGCTGAGTTGTTCTTCTTCGGTTAAGGTTTGGACATAGATCTGCGCCCATTGGTTGGCGAGCGCCGGTTGGCCCAGGCGAAGATGCATCAATGCCTCAAGGGCCGTGGCGCGATCGCCATCTAGCGCAATCCCAGTTTGGCGCGCCGTCGCCTTGGCCAATTGCAGCGCCGCCAGCGTGCCTTCACGATCACCCCTTGCTTGACGAATGCGCGCCAAAATACTAAAACGATGGAGCGGGCCGTCGATGTAGGTCAGGTCGCTGGGCGGGCTGAGCGCCAATCCGATTTCGACCTGCTGGTCCGCGCCCGCCAGGTCATTCCACTGATAGAGAATCTCTGCATACCCGACATACGCCAGACCGACCACAGGCAACTGTCGGCTGTGTGGGGTGGCCAAAGCCAACAGTTGTTGGTAGCTGGCGGCTGCCACCCGCAAATTTCCCTGGGCCATGCCGGTGCGCGCCGCATGATAGCGGGCCGCAACGGTTAGAAAAATATCGTCAGCCGCCCCACTTAATTTGACGGTGTCCTGATAGGCCAAGAGTGCTTCTGGCAGCGCGCCATTTTGTTGATAGGCCAGGCCAAGCGCAAAACAGGCGTTGCCCCGCAGCAGTAAGGCATCTTCGGGAAGGAGCGTGAGGCTATATTGCGCCAACTGAATCGCTGCAACTGGTTGACCGCGTCGCGCGGCCAACATGGCCCGCAAGGCGACGGCGCGCCCCAGGAGTGTATTGCGCTCCGCCAATGCCGCGCCTGAGGCATCGCCGCTGATCTGCAGCATGGCTTCCACTTGCAGCAAGCACGCTTCTGCGGCCTCGATCTGGCCGGTGAAGGCGAGCGCCCAGGCATAGGAGACCCATAATGTGGGATGCTCGACCAACGCAACCTGTGGTAACGCCTGAACCCAGTGGAGCAAAGTGGTGACGGTGCCTTGATTCCAAGTTGTCAGCCAAATCTGCTCAATCAGTTCCGCAGCATGCATAAAGTCGGCGGCGAGGAGGGCATGCCGGATCGCGTCGGCAAATAACGAATTTTGACGATACCAGGCGCTGGCTCGGCGGTGCAGCGTGGGCAACAAGTCGGGTTGGCTCTGCCGTAGCCGATGTTGCAACACTTCGGCAAACAGTTGATGATAGCGATACCATTGCCCTTCGTCATCGAGCGGTACGAGAAACAGATTGGCGTGATAGAGCTGCTCTAAAATAACCTGACTATCGAATTTACGATGGTTCGGGTAAACAAGATCAGGTGCAAATAGGCTATCGCACAATGGCCCACAGAGGCGATCGAGAATCGAGGTGTTTAACAGAAAATCCTGCACAGCACTGGATTGCAGATTGAGCACTTCTTCGATCAGATAGTTGAGAATATAGCGATGACCGCCAGAGAAAGTCTGGAGAAAACTGGCTTTGTCATCACGCCCGATGAGGGAGAGCGCCACCAATTGAAGTCCGGCGATCCAACCCTCGGTGCGAGTTCCTAGTGTCATCACGTCATCCGCGGCCAGGGATAGCCCCATCAGATCGTTCAAAAACGCGGTGGTTTCGTCTCTGGTAAAACGCATGTCGTCGGCGCGGATTTCGGATAGCTGATCGCGGGCACGCCAACGGGCGAGCGGCAACGGCGGATCCGCACGCGTCGTGATGATAACGTGGACATGCGCAGGCAAATGGTCAATCAAAAAGGTCAGCGCCTCATGAATCGGCTGGGCGGTGATGACATGATAATCTTCTAGGACTAACACATAGGGGTGGGAAGGTGGGCTATTCTCGTTGGCGAGCAGAGTGAGATCATTGACCAAGAGGGTAAGAATTGTTTTCGGTGCGAGCAGTTGCGGGGCGGACAATAGCGCAAGGGCGGTTTCGCCGACTGTTGTTGCGAACTTTTGTAGCACAGTCATCAAATAGGTGAGAAAACGCACCGGATCGTTGTCGTCAGGATCCAGGGCCAACCAAGCAACCCACTCACCGCTGGCATGCACTTGGGGCGAAAATGTCGCCATCCATTCCGTGAGGAGGGTCGATTTGCCAAACCCAGCCGGAGCGGCGATCAGCGTGACTTTGCCGACGAGACCTGTCGCAAGTTTTTTCGCCAGGCGGGGACGATGGACGATCTTCGCTTGCCGGGGACGCCTGGGTGCATAGAGTTTGGTTTGGAGAAGTGGCAATGACAAGGAACCTACCTAAACAAGTCATCGTAACGGTGGCCGATGTACTTAGTTTAGTATTATATCAGAGACGAGAAGATTTGTCTGATCAGTAGGTCTTAGTGCGAAGGAATACCAAGGTGGGTGAGGAAGCAGAAGGCGAATGATACAACACCTTCTGCTTCCTATCGCCTACTTATCTTATTAAGAACGGCAAATATAAAGTCACGGTAGAGGCGTTCGGCTCGTCAATCGGATGTAACCCTGTTGGTGGAAATTCATTCTCCGGTGTCAGGGTCACCGTGTCGGGCTGTAGCGTCGCGACATCCGTCACCAGGAGTGTTGATGTGCTGGTCGGTGTCGCCGTGCCCACGGGTGTCGGTGTCGCTGTGCCGATTAGCGTCGGTGTGGCGGTGCCAACTGGCGTTGATGTGCCTACTGGTGTCGCCGTGCCTACTGGTGTCGCCGTGTCAACTGGTGTCGCCGTGTCAACTGGTGTCGCCGTGTCAACTGGCGTCGGTGTCGCAAGGGTGCAGAGCATAGAGATGTTGTTGGTATCCATCGTGACCGCACCATTGCGGGCCAGGGCTCGACCTAGCAGAGTGGCGCTGGTATTCAGGGTGATACTCGTCAGCGCGACTAGGCTGCCGGCAAAAGCTGTGCCTGTACCGAGCGTCGCGGAGCTGCCCATCTGCCAGAAGACGTTACAATCGGCCGCGCCATTGATCAAGAGAACAGAGGCACTGCTGGCAGTCGTAAGTGTACTCCCAATCTGGAAAACGAAGATCGCATTGGGGTCGCCTTGGCCGTCAAGCGTAAGCTGACCTGTCAACTGCGCAGATGTATTAAAACAATAGACGCCTGGCGTGAGGGTCTGCCCACCCAGATTTTGACCTGTTTTATCCGTATCACACGCCTGGCCAGCCAAGTTATTGTAGGCAGCCGTGACATCAGTCTGCGCCTGCGCTGCAACCGCATCCGCAGCGTGGATTGTGCCGCCGAGCACGACACCGGGCGGGAAGCCGGTGATAGCGCTTCCAGGATTGACCCCAAGATCACCAATGACGAGGGTCGGGCCAGTATTGCTGGCTGTCGAGCCAGCCAGGACCGCAAAACTTATGGCTGTGCCCAGCGGCGGCGCCGTTGCAACCATGGGTCGGGCCCAGGCGTCACCCACAGCAGCGTAAAGCAGCACAGCCACGCTCAATAAAGTCGCTGTAAAGGTAAGCTGTTGTCTCACCTGGGGCCTGACGAAGCGGCCCCGCACCTGTTCGGCGAAAAAGCGTTTTGTCCGATGAAAGGCGCTTCCGTATTCGTTATCGTGCTTGCACATCCTATATCCCCTGTGTTGCTCATTGTATCGCTCAATGCCGTGCTGATAGATCGGCGTTTGCGTGTCCACTCCTTTTTCAAATGCTTTCCCTGCTTTGTTGAGATTTATGAATACCAGCTTATTTGTTGAACAACCATTAATTAATACAACAGATAACTAGATTAGCATTTCTTAAAGTATAAGCAATAAGTGCAGGGTATGCGTCCCCCCAAAGAGGGATTGAGGAAATAATTACGCGGCTCGATCCATCCTCCCAAAGGGGCACGAAGGGGAGGATAAGGCTTAAATAATTGTTGAAGAGTAAGATTTGGAGATAGGAGATTGTACGCTATCAATCTCCTATCTCTAATTTATTCTGGACGATGACTCAGCCAAATCTATTGAAAGATTACATAAGCGTGCCGCTTTCGCGGCCATCAACAGGCCGGCGGACCCAGACCTTAACAAATTCTTCCTCTGTTAGCTTGCCATCCAACCAAAGCACAACGGCCGGTGTTGCGATGTAGATAATATGGCGGGGTATGTTGCCCGTGCCAGAGATAAGCACCAGACCGTCCGGCTGGCTGGCGATCTGCGGCAGCAAGCGCGCCAATGCAAGCCCGATGGTGCGTTCCTGGTCGGCAAAGGCAGGATCTTGCGGATCTAGGGGGGAGGTATAGGTAACCAGCAAACTACGCACTTGCTCATCTTCGACGAAACGCACCGTATGGGTCTCGACCCCCGCCTCGTGCAGCACCTGGCGGGCGGCGCGTAAGGCAGCCACACTATTCAACGCGATTTCGGCCTGGGGTGTAGGTTGCGCTTTGCGCGGCTGGCAGCGATCCAGCAGACGCTGAAGTTGTGCGATCCGCTGCGAATCTTTGCTATTTGCTTGGAGCCACCGCACATGAATGCCGGCCTCGGCGCAATCGCCATGGACGAGATAGAGCGACAAAATAAAATTGTGGGCCAGGAAATTCCGATCAGCAATGGCCAGCGATTTGAGCAAGTATTGCTCAGCTTGTTCAAAATTGCCTTGGCGATGATAGGTTTCGCCCAGCACGGCGTACAAAGTTGCTCCTGTGGCGCCGGCCGCCAAGGCGCGCTGGGCGGCCCGTTGCGCGTCGGCAATGTTGTCGTCGAGCAATTGCACCAGGGCCATGCTGATCTGCGGTTCTGAACTATAGGGGCGTAATGCTTGCCAACGCTGGGCAGCGTTCAAAGCGTCGGCGTATTCACCCGAGAAAAGCGCCACTTCGTACAACGCCTGATAGTAACTGGGATCTTGCATGGCAAAGGCGCTAACGGCCGCCAGGGTGGCGTGCGCGGCGTCCACATTACCTGCGCGGGCATACGCATTGGCCAAGAGCCGCGCATCAATCACCGAGCGAGGTGTTTTGTCTAACACTTGTTTAAATTTTTCAATCGCCTTGTCTGATTGTTCGTCGCAGAGATAACTAACCCCGACCATGCGCATGGCCAGCGTGCTATAGGGGCGTTCCGCCAACCATTGTTCCGCCAACGCCAGTGCTTTGGGACATTCATCGCGTTCGCTGTACAGGCGAATCCGCAAGAGGGAAACACTCCAATGTTCAGGGGTGGCGATCTGCTCAGCTAGCAGTTGGTAGGGCTCAGCCTCTTGATAGCGCTCTTGCATCACCAACACATCCGCCAGACACGAATAGGCTTCGGCATAGGGTGTGGCCGGTTGGTTAGCCGCCAACATCTTTTGGCACATGGCGGTGGCCGTCGACCAATCATTCTTTTCCAGCGCCACATCCACCAAAAAGACCAGCACCCAAGGATGCTCCGGTTGTACATTGCGCGCCGGCTGCAAGAGGGCCAGCGCCTGCTCTACATCGCCGGTAACATTCAATTCGTGGCGGGCCTGGAACAAATGCCAGGCAAAGAAGTCAGGTTCTAATTGCACTGCTTTGGCATAAGCCGCACCGGCCTCATCCCAATAGGCCAAGCTATAGGCCAACGAGCCGAGCGTAACCCAGGCGCTGGCATTCTGGTCATCCAATTGCACAGCCTTTTGAGCCACCTTGTACGCCTCGTCCAGTTCATAGAAGCTGCTCAACACACTGGCCAGCGTCGCCTGCACCGTTGCGTTATCTGGCGCCAGCTTCGCCACAGGCAAGATCGTTTTTCGCGCTTCTTCAAAATGGTGGGCGCCTTGTTGCGCCAGGGCCAGATAGATTTGCGAATTGAGATCGTTGGGCGCCAATGCGACAGCAGATTGGGCCGTAGTCAGGGCCTGTTGCCAATATTGTGGCCGATAGAGATAGACATCCGTTAGGCCGTTATACGCCTGTAGATTGTGCGGATCGGCGGCCATTGCGTTGATAAAGGCCGCTTCTGCCCCAACCAGATCACTCTGCAAGAAGCGCCTTTTGCCATCTGCAATTAATTTTTCTGCCTGCTTGGCGTCAATTTTGTTCAGTGGTTTGGGGGTGGCGGTGGGTGGCGGGCCCGGCGTTGCCGTGCGGATCGGGGTCAGCGTAGGGGTCGGATGATGGGTGCTATCGGCATTGCGGTTTGCCCGGCCAGCAGGAGCGCAGGCGGTCAGCAAGCCAGCCATCAATAGCAGGAGCAAAATGGACAACCTGTGACTTAAGCCAGGTAATTTCATCAGCGTCTGGTCTCCTCAGGGAGAAGCACTCCCTTTACTGGGGAACTGCGTGGGGCTCGGCGCAATCACTCATCAAGGGTCAGCTTGTGAGCTGGCCACTGATGAGTTAATCATTTATCATCAATATTTTCTGTATTATAACCCGTTTTTCGTCTGCTGGCGAGTGCATAACGGCAGCGCGGAGCCCCTCATCTTCCAGCTAAAGTAGCAGAAGGACCAGGAGATAATCATTCATCTCCTGGTCCTTCTGCTACTTAATAAATTGGGCGGACGCAAGCTGTCCGCTGTCGAACTGAAAACTCTCCCTAATTTGCAACTGATATTATCGCAAATACTGGCCGGGTTTGCGTGTCCGTTCATAGGGCGCATCGGGATCAGCTTGGATTGCGGGCGGCACCTCACCCGTCCACCAACTTGGCACACTGGGGAAGGGGAAGACTCGCCACCACGCCAGAATCAAGGGGCGCGGCTGATCCGAATTGTTTGGCCAGGCCGCGTGCAAAACTCGGCCATCGGCAATCACCAAATCGCCGGCCTTGACGGGAATGTCAATTTCGTCGGGATGCACCATAAACGCCTCGTGCGTTTCATCGGCCGCTTGAATTTCGGGGCCGTGCGCATCGGGCAACATGCCATGCAGATCGATCCGTTTGCGGTGGGTGCCTGGGATGACGCGTAAACAGCCGTTTTGGCGAGTGGTGTCTACGAGATAATAGGAAAGAAAGAGGGTGCTTGGCCAGGGCAGGCTAGATTTGGGGTGGTTCCAATCCATGCTATCCTGGTGCCAATACAACGCCGGGCCATGCGGTGGTTTGCTCAGCACGATCAGGCTGCCCGTGTCGGTTAAGCCTTCCAGCCCAAGCTCGGCGCAGGCCGCGAGGGCTTCTGGCAGGTCGAGGATTTCATCGACCAGGGGCGCATGGTAGCGGCTGGGATCTTGGTGTTGCGCCCAGGTGCGTTCAGCCTGGATATGGAAGTCGCTGCCCTGGTAGCGATGCTTTGGATCCGTGGCGTGCGTATTCAGAAAATCATAGGTAAAGCTGCGCACCCGTTCTAATAGTTCGCCCTGTAAAATGCCCGGCACAACACAGAAGCCATCGTCCATTAACTGATTACGCTTCTGAATCGCCGCTTCGGGGGTTAAGATTGCACTTTGTATTTTGTTCATTGTTCAACTCCAGTTAGAAAGTAAAAGACTTCATTGGAAATCAGCCGATAGCCGGGGAAATAGGTCGGGTTCCCTTGTCTCCCGAATTCCTTTAATCCAGGTCTACAGCCTATTCAATCGTAAACGCGCCTTCAGCAAAACTCTGCAAAGCAACTTTAGGTCTTCCATCCTGGCCATAACCACAGCCACAGCCGCTGGTTGACAGCTGGTGAGCTACCCAAGCCTAAAGGCGTTGGGCTTCGGGGGCTGAGGGCTTTAGTAGCTGACTCATATCTCCACCCGCGTAACTTTCCGCGACTCCCGCGGTAGTTTGGCTTCGACGTGCGGTTCGGCAAGCTCACCGCCGGAGGTTCTTATGTTTATGGCCACAATCGGAACAAAGCTGAGACGAAGGAAAGAAACGATCAACGCGCCAGACTTGACCACCAGACCAACGAGCCTTGTACGCGCAAAACAACACGAATTGATGCCAGGTCGCATCAGCAATGGCCTTGGCCAAGCGATGATTCTTGACCATGCCAGCGATATTCAACGATTCAAACGAGATAGAACCGTACTTGCTGACCAGTTCGCTACTCAATTTGTGCTGAAAATCGCGGCGTTGATTGGCAATGTGTTCGTGCAACTTGGCAACGGACAAACGGGCTTTCTGCCGTCCCTTGCTGCACTTGACCTTACGACTCAAGCGGCGTTGTCTGATCTGCAACCGTCGTTCGCTACGGCACAAATGCTGGGGCTTTGCCCGTTTGTCCTCGTTGCTCAAGGTGACAAACGTGGTCAAACCCAAGTCAATGCCGATAGCTTCTGCTTTAGGCGTTGGGTCTTCAGTTTCAATCTCAACTTGAATGCTAACGAAGTAGCGCCCGCTCTTGGTTTTCGAGACGGTACAATTCTTCATCGCGCCTTCAATGGCGCGATGAAAAACACATTTGACCCAACCGACTTTAGGCAGATACACCCGCTTGTCTTTAACTTTGAAGCGTTGCGGATAGCGAATCGACTGTTTGTCGTGCTTGCTATGGAAGTGAGGATAGTCGGCACGACCTTCAAAAAAGTTCTTATAGGCGCGGTCCAGGTCTTTCAGGGCTTGTTGCAAAGTCTGACTATCCGCCTCTTTCAGCCAAGGATAGTCAACCTTGAGAATGTCGGCCAGGTCCATTGCACAATCGTTGTAGTTCAAGCCGCTGCCAGTGTCCAGATAGTAGCCCTCACGAACCGCTCGATAGTGGTTATAGACAAAGCGCACCGCGCCAAATTGCTTGGCCCAGAGGGCGCCCCGTTCGGCTTGTTGGCTATGGTTCGGGTAGATTCTGAACTTAAAGGCTTTCTGGACGATCATTTTGTTCGCTGAGAACCCGTTCGTATTCAACTACAACAATTCGGTGCATTATTGAAACAATGCTTTCCCCGGTTAAAGCGTGAAGCATCCGCAACAGCTTTAACGTTTTAGTCCAAATGCGAGTGTTGGTGTATGGATCGTTACTCATGTTGTAAAATTACAACATGAGTAACGATTTGTCCAATCCGAAGTGACGCAAATCATAGAGTATTCATTCGACAAAGTTGATCGAGCTAAAGCTCCGGTTTGCTACTGCAAACCGCACAACCTTAGCCCTTTATATCCCAAAGCTGAAGCAGTGGGTTTTACGCGGCATTCCTATAAAAGCTTACAAATTATAGTCTCCTATGCCAGTAGGCGCAATTTTTACAGCTAGCCTAGGTGCGTCTACAATTTTGGCATATAAGCAAGGTACAAACCTTAACGTTGTTTAAAAGCCGTGATTCATTCCAGGCCTGGCAGGAGAAACGTGGTGATTAAAAATTTATTGCGGCCATTGGCGGGTGTTCCGCAGCAGCGGTTGGATGCTTCGTTACGCGCGGATTGGCTTAAATACCGTTAACATATTAAGGATACCCATCAACCTGTTTCGCGCCCTTTGGGATACAGGGTTTGTGGGGCAGCCGGGCGAAACGACAAAAGAGCAAAGAGCCGTAGATCCAGCACAAATGCGCTAAAATCAACTTCTCAATATTCAGTGAACAAATCGCAAGCAAATCAGCCAAAATACGGATTCTTGATTTTCTTTTTTCTGCTATACTAAGATGGCCAAAGAATGGATGGCCAAAGAATAGACTAGCGCCAGCTATTCATTTTGCCCAATCGCTACTTTTCCCAATCCTAGAGCTACCGATCACGGTAACTCAGCGAGGATCAAGGTTGCAAATTCTCGCAACCAGCTTGATCTAGGAAGCTTGAGGGCTCACAGTCTAGAAACCCCTGGCAGCGACGCCCACCCCAGGTTGATAGAGGGTTAGGCGTAACAGACGAGGTAATATGATAAATGCAGGAGCAATCGGTGACGCGGCAAACCCCAAACGTCTCTTGATCGCTGAAGATGATGAAGAAATTCGCCACTTGCTGACATTTAAGTTAACGCGTGTTGGCTTTGATGTGCTCACGGCGCCATCGGGCCAACATGCGCTTGATCTAATTGCCGAACACGGTTTGCCACACTTGGCCATTGTGGATATCAATATGCCGATCATGGGCGGGTTGGAATTTTGCGAACGTGTCAAGCAATTCTCCGACTTACCGATTATCGTATTGACGGCCATTGATGAGCCCAGCGTGGTGATTGATGCAATCGAAAGATTTGCGGAAGATTATGTCGTCAAACCGTTTAATCTCGGTGAATTGGTTGCACGGATTCAGCGCGTCCTCAGGCGAGTTGGTGACTACGACTATGCGCAAAAACCTGTTATTCAAATTAACCAACGGTTGGCGGTTGATCTTGGTCATCATTTGGCAATTGTTGATGGCAAGACAATCCTCCTAACCCCAACCGAAACCAAATTGTTGCATATTTTTTTGCTTAATGGCGATCGACCACTTTCATGTGAATTTCTGTTGGGCCGGGTCTGGCCACATGAAGAAGTATACGAAGAGACCTTGAGGGTGCATATTTCTCGATTGCGCCAAAAAATTGGGGATCAACCTTTGGCAAATCGCACCATTCTAACCGAGCGCGGCCAGGGCTATCGGCTAAACATCGAATCACATCAGGCACCTAGCATAAAATCTAGCAGTAAACCGCGGCCAAGGATGTAGCCAATAACAGATTGACTCCAACCATTGGCGCCATGAAGCGAACAACATTAAAACCCACATCAAAGGCCGGTAAGTATGAGTGAAGCTCTCCCGCCGTTGTCTACGCCGGAATTAGGGCCGAGCGTAACTGAATCGGCGGAAAAAATTGCACGGATCCGCGAAATCCTTTTTGGTGCCCAAATGCGCGCTTACACGCAAAAGCTTGATAGCACAACCCAGGAAGTACTGCGTCTTCAACAGGAAGTTAAGCGCCTCGACACCCAATTAGCCGAACAAGACAAAACTTTGCACCACCAACTGAGCGTAGAAAATGACCGTCTGCGCGATCAGTTGCAAGCTCAGGATAAACAACAGACCGAGCTGTTGGCGGAAGCCGAAGAGCGCCAACGCCAACAGCTCCAAGCGTTGGCGCTGCAGCACACGCAACAGATTCAACAGCTGCTCGAACAAATTCAGCTGAATAAACGCACGATACGCGACCAAGTGTTCCAACTCCTAAGCCGGCTAAATCTTATCAAAGCTGGCCGTAATATGGCAGACGAATGACTATTGTTCTTCAAAAGAAATTTAAATCAAACGCACCGGCTCTACTCACAAAGATGGCCGATTTGCTTGAATAGCGACAATGACAATCCAGAACTCGCAAGACAGCCAATTAATCGATGAGATCGAGGCCGAACTATCCCAGAATGGGGCACCACCCACTGACGATGCGGCCTTTGAAATGCTCCGTATGCTTTTATGGGATGAATATCAGGGTCAAATTGATCAATTACAGAGCGACCTGAATCGGCTACGCACGACCTTTGATGTCACAGATCAAGAGTTCAAAAATGATGCTTTGCTCACCCAGAGAATCTCGCCGATCATTGCGCCAGCGATTATGACAAGCATTCACGAATCGCGCGCCATGATGATCGAAGCACTCTACCCGATCGTAGGTCAGATGGTCGTGCGTGCGGTGACAGAGTCCATGCGCGATCTATCGCGACGCATTGACCATCAGATGCGCAGCGCCTTGAGCATCGGTTCGTTTCGAACGCGCTTTCAGGCCCGGCTGCGCGGTGTGAACGGCGAGGCACTTTTATTGCGGCAGGCCCTCCCTTTTCACGTTGAAGAAGTTTTTCTGATCCATGGGGCCTCTGGTCTGCTCTTACATCATCTCTCGCACGATCCAGAGGTTCATCTAGATTCCGATTTAATTAGCGGCATGCTGACGGCGATCCATGACTTTGCACAAAATGTGCTGGGGCACGCCGCAGAAGATCAGCTCAATCAAATCCAATATGGCGGCAAAGTCATCCTCCTCGAAGCCGCGCAACAGGTATATATTGCGGTTGTGATCGAAGGCGTCGAACCTTCCGGTTATCGCGCCCAAATGCGCGAACATGTGCTTGAGATCAATCTCGCCTATCATAATCAATTACGTGATTATGATGGTGATGCCTCTCAATTTCTGCCCCTAGCCACCCAATTAGCCCTATTAATGATGGCCGAGGATGAAAAAGCCAAGCAAAAAACAATTAAACGAAAAAAGCGTCTTTCCGCAACAACCAACCAAGCAACCAGTTTATTGCCTACGCCGCAACGCAAGTCGTGGTCGTCAACGATTATATTCATTGTGGGCATCTTGGTCATGCTCGCATTTTTAGGCAGTTTGCTCCTTTGGCAAATACGTAGCGCGCCGACATCCATCTTCAGCTTTTCTGTAAGGAGCATAATTTGACGACGATCAGTAAGAAAGTTTGCCTACTCGGTGACTTTGCCGTCGGCAAAACTAGTTTAATCCGCCGCTTTGTCTACAATCGGTTTGAAGATCAATACCTAAGCACAATTGGGGTAAAGGTCAGCCGCAAAACCGTGTTCGTCCCCCGCTCAGAGGAAATGGTTGAACTGATCATTATGCTTTGGGATTTGGCTGGCGGTCAGGAATTTGATAATGTACGCACCAGTTATCTGCGCGGTGTCTCTGGCGGTGTCTTGGTCTGCGATCTCTGTCGCGCCAGCACATTGGACAGTTTGCCAAAGTACACGAATGAATTGGCCCATATCAATGCTAAGTTACCCCTAGTGATTGCGGCCAATAAAGCCGATTTGCTAGACCAGCATCAAGTGGGGATTGACCAGGTGGAAAAAGTGGCGAGTATGCTCAATGCGCCTTATTACCTGACCAGTGCGAAACAGGGTGAAGGCGTCGAAACGCTCTTTCGGCAACTGGGTAAATTGCTCATTGGATAAAATCATTGTGCCAATTGAGCTACAGCTAGCCAAGTTTCTCTTAAATCATCATAAAATTGCTTACGCAATTACAGACTACGCGCTGAACGTTGTCGAACTGGGGGGCGAGTTGGCGCTATTGCCACCGATCGATGAAGCGTGTAAGGTCGGTAATGGTTCAGGGCTTTCGCTGTTTGAAATAGCGCCAGAAATTATTGGTTGCGAAGCAGAAATTCTTTCACTCTTGCAGGGTGATGCGCCGGTATTCCTCTTACCACTTGTCAACCGCGAATCAGCGCAAGCCACGTTAATTTATGTAAATCTCACCTGTCTGCCCCACAAAGATGCCGCTGGCCAGATCACTGGCATTCTTCACATCGTTGAAGATGTAACGACACACGGGCGCTTAGAACAACGTTTGACCCAACAACGCAATGAGCTGTCAATGTTACGCGACCAGCTCGGGACCCATAATTTAGCCTTAACCGCAGCGAATATCGAATTGCACAACCTGGATGAGATCAAATCTAAATTTGTCTCCATCGCGGCCCACGAGCTACGCAACCCACTCGCATCAATTCTCGGTTATGTGGAAATGCTCGAAGAAGATTTAGCGCTGTTTCATGAAGAGCATGCCCACTATATCAAAGCCATCCACAAAAGTGCCAAGCGCGTTCTGTCCATTACTAACGATCTGCTTGATGTAACACGCATCGAATCAGGCCGGCTTGAGTTAATCCTAAAATCGACCAATCTTGTCGAGATGCTCGAAGATGTGGCCGACGAACTTCAGCCCCAGTTAGAGGCCAAACATCAAAGCCTGCTTTTGGATTCAACGCCAGATGTGCCTTTAGCGTTCTGTGATAATACGCGCACCTTTCAGATTTTAGCCAACTTGCTTAGCAATGCCATTAAATATACACCCGAAGAAGGGCAAATTACCCTCTGTTTAGATGCCCAGGCAGAAGAAGGTTTTATTGTCGTATCTGTCGCAGATACAGGGATTGGCATCTCCCAAAATGATCAGGGCAATCTCTTTCGTAGCTTCTTCCGAGGCAGCAATACGCATCTAACAAGCGCAACGGGCGCGGGGCTGGGTCTTAGCATTGCTAAATCTCTGGTTGAATTACAGGGTGGCCGTATTTGGCTAACCAGCGAATTGAACCAAGGCTCCACATTCTATGTAACGATTCCAATTGACGATAATGCGGCGAATGAGAATGCGAGTGATAAGAATGCGAGTGATGAGAACCGCACATTCACCCAACAATACGACTAAACAGCGATCACTGCCCCCAGCACCCCTGCCAATCTTCGATTTCGTCGTCACCGCAAATCTGTAAAGCAAATGTACCAATAAAAATTTTGTACCAGGGGAGGAGCGCGGTACAATACTCTTTATGCCTTTAACCTTGCATGCCGCTTGGCTGCGCTCTGAACAGTCTTTTCCTGATGGTTATCTCTTCTTCTGGGCCGAGAATGCCGACTTTGCTGCACCAGATACGAGCAGCGAAACTGTAACTGGACAGCGTAGTACCACGCAAAACACGACTAGAATCAATGGGAATCGTCAGCGTCTGCCCAAAATACCGTCGCATCCAGACCAGGTTGCGGTGGGGCAGCTCCGTTCCCTGCTCAATGAGGAATTTCCGGCGTTGACGGCGACTGAAATGCGGCCAGCCAATGCGGAGATATGGTTGCCCAGCCGAAATAATGTGCCGCTCCCGCGGCGCGCTTTCTCGCAAAGCGCTGGGAGTGCGCCAGGCCGGACAACAGCCTATGGCCGATCAACAGCCCGTGGGACGCCGCCGGATCGAAAGGCGGCGTCATCGTTCAGCACGAATCCAAACGCGCCAGTTCTTTCTGCCTGGCAGATTACAGGCTTGACCGTGCCGCCGTTGGCTGCTTTGCGCATTCTAAGTCATCTGAACTATAAGCCGGTGACAACGCCAGGTGCAACCGCCACCTTACAACGAGTACGCCTGGGCAATGATCTGATCTTCTGGAGCAATGCTGCAAAATACACATTGGAATTGTTGATCGGGCAACACTATCTACCCGGTTTGCAACCACAACCAGGGGATCGATTAGCGGCGGCCTGGCAACCCGCGCTCTATGACGAACGAGTGGAACAGCGCTTGGATCAGCTAGTTCAAAGCATGCCACCGGTCTGCCGCACCTATAATGTGGCTTCGCCCGCCGATGCGCCTGCGCCAGCTGA
The DNA here is from genome assembly GCA_026389895.1 of Chloroflexota bacterium. GTDB lineage: Bacteria > Chloroflexota > Anaerolineae > Caldilineales > Caldilineaceae > JAPLGZ01. The sequence continues at coordinate 16,919 of JAPLGZ010000237.1, forward strand.
AATTCTTGAGCATTTTATTACAACCTTAATTGACACGGCGATTCGTTCTTGGCAACAGGACACCCACAGGACTCGCCAGCTAGAAGCTAGCTTAGTCGAACAGACGCCAGTCATCTATTGGTTGGACAAGCTGTTAACCAATCAACACCTGGTTCATTTGCCACCCCAACCAGCCTACCAACTCTACCAGGCGTGGCGCACTTGGACTGAGCAGCTCTATCTGACGCGCGATGCCAATTTCCGCATCTGCTTTCAATTAGAGCCACCCTATACAATGTCGCCCGGTGTGGCCCAAGATGCGGTGATGGATGTACAAAGCGGCACAGCGCCCGAAGTGACCGAAGATGTCAACTGGACCTTGCACTATTCTTTGCAGGCACGCGATAACCCTGGGCTCGTAGTTTCGGCGCACGAAGTTTGGGAAGCGCCCAACAACTCTATTCGCTTTGGCACACGTCTACTCGATAAACCCCAAGAGCGTTTGTTAGCCGGTTTGAGTATGGCCAGCCGCCTCTTTGCGCCGATTGCTCGCAGTTTGCGCAGCCCACGGCCAGAAGCAGCCCAACTTTCCACCGCCGAAGCTTATGAATTTTTGCGCGAAAGTGGCCCCTTGTTGGAGAGCAGTGGCTTTGGTCTGATCCTGCCCGAGTGGTGGCGGGCCAACCGCCATGTCCGCTTGGGCCTGCGTTTGCGTCTGACAAGTGATGAGGTCGAAGATTTTGAACCGTTTGACTTCGCAGATACACCGCCCAATGACACGGCGCCTATTGAGCGTGGTCCACAACGCGGCTTAGATGCGCCCGTCTCATATGCCTGGGAGCTAACCTTGGGCGGGGAACGTTTAAGCCGCGGCGAGTTCGAGCAATTGGCCGCCCGCCGTTCGCCATTGGTCCGCCTGCGCGACCGTTGGATCGAGTTGGATCCCGCCCAGGTGGAAGCAGCGCGCCGCTTTCTAGGTGCCCAACGCGCCAGCGGCACAATGTCGTTGCTCCAAGCGGTACGCATGGCGCAAACGCACGGCGATAATGCGGCCGATATGTTGACCGAGACGCTACCGACCCGTTATGCAGCCGATAACCAAACCGCCGGGCTGCGGGCTTTATTGCCCGCCGATCTGCCCGATTTGCTGCCCCTGGATGCTGTTGATGTGGAAGGTCGCTTAGCGCAGACTTTAGACCAGTTGCGCAGCCAGCAGCCCTATGTGGAGATCGAAGAACCGGTCGGCTTTATCGGCGAGTTGCGACCGTACCAGCGACGGGGTGTGGGTTGGTTGGCTTATTTGCGCCGGTTAGGCTTAGGCGCTTGTCTGGCCGACGATATGGGCCTGGGCAAGACCGTACAATCCATTGCCCTGCTTTTATACACACGCCAGCAACAAGATGTCAACAGCCATATGCCGGCCTTGTTGATCTGCCCCACCAGTGTAGTCGCCAATTGGCAACGTGAGGTGGAACGGTTTGCGCCAGCCTTGCGCGTGCTGGTGCATCATGGCAGCAGCCGGTTGAGTGGGACTGCCTTTATTGAGGCGCTACGCCACTATGATCTAGTTATTACAAGCTATGGCACCGCCCGCCGTGATGTGGATTTTCTCACCACATTTGAATGGAGCGATCTGATTCTGGATGAGGCGCAAAACATCAAAAATCCCGGTGCCAAACAGACCCAAGCCGTCCGCCGAATCCTGGCGCGCAATCATATTGCATTAACAGGTACACCGGTCGAAAATCGTCTATCGGAATTATGGAGCATTCTGGAATTCTTAAACCCTGGCTATCTGGAAACCTATGAGCGTTTTCATCAGCGCTATGTGATTCCAATCGAACGCTATAATGACGATGAAAGCGCAGAAGAGTTACGTCGCCTAGTGCAACCCTTCTTGTTGCGCCGCCTAAAATCCGATCCGGCAATTATTGCTGATTTGCCCGAAAAGAACGAAATGGTGGTCTACTGCTCGTTGACGCCCGAGCAGGCCAATTTGTATGAAAAGGTGGTGCAAGAGTCGCTGCTGACCATTGATCAAAGTGATGGCATCCAACGGCGCGGACTTGTGCTTGGTTTGTTGACGCGCTTGAAACAAATTTGCAATCATCCAGCCCACTATCTAAAACAGACAGAGCCACTGCAAGGCCGGAGCGGCAAGCTTAATCGTATGACCGAAATGTTGGAAGAGGCGCTGGCCGTGGGTGATCAAGCGCTGATCTTTACTCAGTTTGTCGAAATGGGCGAATTGCTGAAGAAACATTTACAGAATATCTTTGGCGCCGAGGTGCTTTTCTTACATGGTGGCACCTCCTTGCCGCAACGCGATCGGATGGTGCAAACATTCCAAGACGAAGACGGCCCTGGCATCTTCATCCTCAGCCTACGGGCGGGTGGGGCTGGGTTAAACTTAACACGTGCCAATCATGTCTTTCATTTTGATCGTTGGTGGAATCCAGCCGTCGAAAATCAAGCCACTGACCGAGCCTTTCGCATTGGGCAGCGTCGCAACGTACAGGTCCACAAATTTGTGGTTGCTGGCACGTTGGAAGAACGCATTCATGCGATGATCGAAAGCAAACAGAGCTTGGCGGAAAGCATCATAGGAAGCGGCGAACAGTGGTTGACGGAATTGAACACCGATCAGCTGCGCGACCTCTTGCTGCTACGTCGAGACATGCTCGAAGAGGAATAAAACCGTTATACAGCAGAGGCGCTCGCGTATGCACCCTGCGATCGACATGATAACCAGTTTATTAGCTTAATTTTCGTAAGCAAGCAATGCGTTTTTTTCTAATTGATCTACGTAGGTAATTAAACAGTGACAGTGACCAATCATCAAACGATCGGCAAACAATGGGGCGACCGTTGGTTTGCCATGTTGCAAGATTTCGGTCTAGCAACGGCCGCGGCACGGACAAAACCGACGACGCGTGGCAGTCGTATTACGCGATTAGAAGTATTAGTCGGCGAGATTAGCGGCGAAGTGCAGAGCCCCACGCACGGCGTTTGTCGAATAAGCATTCAGTTAGCGCCCTGGAACAATGAAACATGGACGCATGTTATCGAGACATTGGGCAGCCAACCGTTTTTTGTCACCCAGGCGATGGCTGGCAATTTACCCTTGGAACTGGAACAAACGCTTCAACAGCTTAACGCGCCTTTATTGCCGACCAGTCCCCAGGAATTAACGCAAACGTGCAGTTGCGATACCAATGCTCGGCAACCTTGCCCGGAATTATTGGTTGTGCATCGCCAATTTAGCGAAATGCTCAATGAAGAACCGTGGTTGTTGTTACGCCTGCGGGGCCGTGACCGGCAGCAAATTCTGCAAAGTTTACAAACACGACGCAATGGTAGCAATGGCGCGCTGACCAATGGGACGGCTACCCCAGTGCAGGCACAACCGCGCGAGGCAGAAACTTATGTACACCGGCCAGGTAGCGATCTGGCCGCTCCATCAGAGGCGGCGGCACTAACCGAGCAAATTGACCAATTCTGGGGATCGCGCCGCCAACTCGAATCATTTCATCACCATATTGCACCGCCATCGATTGATCTAGTACTCTTGCGCCGGCTGGGTCCGCCCACGTCGACACCAGATGGTAGCCTGGCCTATGAAGCCTTGAGCGCGCTCTATCGGCAAGTGACGGCCCAAGCCTTAACCTTGGCTTATGCCCCTGAGACAAATGAGCCGACCAACGAGCGCACCGAATAACCAACTGCAACCATCACAGACGCAGAGTTCACAGAAAAACAACAGCAAAATGCGAATGGGCAACTTTTCTCTGTGAACTCACTACAGCCCCGACGCGCAGGGTGTAGGGGTTTCCCCAACGCCGGCCATCATTTCACAAAATTTATTTCTCAAGCGCCTGGTTTGGCCAATCTCTGCAGCATCCCTCTTGCCCGATTGCATGAATAAGCGCTTAGTTGTAAACTACTGTGCCATGTTGGAGACGTCGCCCGAACTAGCTAAATTGATCAAAACTGCCCAAGCGGCACGCCGGCCTTTACCGGCACGTTTGCGCGCGCTAAGCTTGGTGACGCAGACGATTGATCAGATGTTTATCGAGCCCACGTGGCCGATGGCTACGCAAGCAACGCTAAGTGAGGGGGCGCCCCCACAAGATAAGCCGCATCTGGCCACGCAACTACCATTAGCCGCCACCGATGTTGCCAACGTCTTTGGCCAGATCAATCACATTTTTCGTGAACAGATTATTCCTTCCCTGGCGCGGCGACAGATCTATATCACGCCCCTCGAATGCTTGACGGATGAACAACGCCAATGGCTACAAGGCTATTTTACGCATCGAATTTATCCACTCCTAACGCCGCTTGCCGTTGATCCAGGCCATCCGTTTCCGTATATCAGTTCGGATAGCCTCAATTATCTAATGATCTTACAAGCCCCTACACGTCCAGGCAATGGGTCGGCGCCATTATATGCGCGGATCAAAGTGCCACGCCGCGCCGTGCCGCGCATTGTGCCTATCCCGACTATGCCACAGCCAGGAAACAAAAATTCACCACGCTATTATTTGGCGTGGAGCGAAGATATTGTGCGCCATTTTGCCGCCCAGCTCTTTCCAGGCATGATCGTTAGGGCCATTTATCAATTCCATATCTTGCGAACCCCCCATGCGCCAGCGGGGGAGCAAAAACTAGACGCCGTAGTACGGCTTGATATTGAAGAAAAGATCCCAGGCTGGATTCTGCACTGGCTACTTGAGCACTTGGAAGTGCCCACAGACGTTGTTGTGCACTGCGCGGCGCCATTAAGTATGAGCAGCCTGACGGATTTGGCGGATACGGTCATACCGCTGTTGGCCAGCGCGAAACACTAGTAGCACAAATTTCCTCGTTGACATCAGCCGTGCATTGTGCTAGGATAATGGGAGTAATTATTCAACGTAGATGGTTGTTCTGAGAAATTACAAGTGAAAATTTAAAATTTGAAAGACGTTCACAGAAGCCATGACGCGTCTGCGTGCCTATCAGAGAGTTGCCGGTTGGTGCAAGGCAATAGGTGGTGACGACGTTAGCACTTCTGGATACTTTGCAAGGTTGCGCTCGCGCGGTTGTCATTAACCACGGATATAAACACCCAAGGTTATAGACAATCAAGGTTACAGAGAACCAAGGTGCGCAGCTACTGCAAGTAACGTTCCTGGCAGGCAATGGTCAGGCGGATCACACCGTTATTGTGGAATGAGGCAAAAAGCGCTTTTACCCTATCTCTCAGGGCAAAGATTTTTTTGCAAAGTCAGGTGGCACCACGAGGTCTCCTTCGTCCTGAAGTTTCGGACGCTGGGGATTTTTTTATTGGGGGAGAAATAAGGGGTAGGGATACAGGATTAGGGATTAAGTAAGAGCGCCGGTTATTTAATCCCTAATCCCATATCCTTACTCCCTGCTATTACAGAAAGGATAGCGATCATGCTCGATATCAAATGGATGCGTGAGCACCGGACAGAATTAGCCGAGGCGATGCGTAAATTGAATGACAATGAAGCGCCTTGGGAAAAGGCTTTGGCGTTGGACGAAGAACGGCGCAACATTCTGGCACGCGTCGAAGCCCTGCGCGCCGAGCGCAATACCGGCTCTAAACAGGTTGGCACACTGATGCGCGAGAAGAAGACGGATGAGGCTACGCAACTCAAACAACAGATGAGTGCAATCGGGGAAGAGATCAACACCCTGGATGCCAAGCTGCGCGAAGTGGAAGCAGAATTTGAGCAAGCCATGTTGCGCATCCCCAATCCGCCCGAACCAGATGTGCCCATTGCGCCCGACGAATCAGGCAATGTCCCCGTTAAATTTTGGGGAGATAAGCCAGAATTCAATTTTACACCGGTGCCCCATTGGGACATTGGCGAAAAGTTGGACATTATCGACATTGAACGCGGCGTAAAGTTAGCCGGCACTCGGTTTTATCTGCTCAAGGGCGCTGGGGCGCGTCTGCAACGGGCGCTCTATAATTGGTTTCTCGATGTTCATACGAGCGAACATGGCTATACCGAAGTCTATCCGCCCTTTATGGTGCGCGAAGAGGTTATGGTCGGCACAGGCAATCTGCCCAAATTTGGCAATGTCTTATACCGTGACGCCGAAGAGGATTACTGGTTTATTCCCACCGCTGAGGTGCCAGTGACCAACATGTATCGCGATGAGATCATTGAGGCAGGGAAATTGCCCATTTACCATGTGGCGGCCACCCCCTGTTTCCGGCGTGAAAAAGTTTCGGCGGGCAAGGATGTGCGCGGCATTAAGCGCGTGCACCAATTTCAGAAGGTCGAAATGGTCAAGTTTGTCGAGCCCCACACGCATCGCGCCGAGCTAGAAAATTTGACGCATAACGCCGAAGTGCTGCTCGAACGGCTGGGTTTGCCCTACCGGCGCCTGATGATCGCCACCGGTGATCTGTCGTTTGTAGCCTGTATTAAATATGATCTGGAAGTGTGGGCCGCTGGCTGTGGCGAGTGGCTAGAAGTCAGCTCATGCGCATCGTTCCGCGATTTTCAAGCGCGCCGCGCCAACATCCGCTATCGTCCGGCCGAAGGTGAAAAACCAGAATATGTCAACACCTTAAATGGATCGGGCCTAGCCTTACCCCGTGTGATCATTGCCATCTTAGAAAATTATCAGCAGGCAGATGGCTCAGTGATTGTCCCCGAGGTACTGCGTCCCTATATGGGTGGCCTGACAGTCATTCGCTAATCTGGCATGAAAGCAGGGTAATGGGGGTTATCGCTTGTCGCATGATCGCCATTACCCTGTGCTGGCACTTTGTCTGTGTTATATGTCTGAAACAAATATTTGACAGGAAAGTGGGTAGGGTGTATACTCACGCAAGTGTGAATTGCCTAGCGCTGGCTAGTAAATCGTTGATGAAAAATCTTTAACAAGTTTATATATCTAGCGTGGAGGGATGGCCGAGCGGTTTAAGGCGGTTGTCTTGAAAACAACTGTGGCAGTAATGTCACCGGGGGTTCGAATCCCTCTCCCTCCGCCAGTGTTCGTTAATTTACAAAGTTCATGATTGTCTGTTTTTATGATTGTCTGTTTGATTGAGCGAACAACACGGGGGGAGGTCGCATAGCCCGGTCTAGTGCGCCCGCCTGCTAAGTGGGTAGGGGTAGCAATATCCCTCGAGGGTTCAAATCCCTCCCTCCCCGCCATGCTAGTCCATCAGGAATTGTGATTAGCCAAAATCACAAAGTACTGATATTATTTAATTGTTGTTACTCAATATGTCCTCGTAGCTCAGCGGATAGAGCGTTTGGTTGCGGACCAAAAGGCCAGAGGTTCAAATCCTCTCGGGGACACCTAAAAATCCAGCCTAAACCGGCTGGATTTTTTTTGTCTAGAACGCACGCGAAGCATTTGTGAATTATTTCGCAGACGTTGGCTAAATTGCTCATAAATATAGGCTATGGTACACTACATCACAAATTAATCAAGCTATTCGCCTATATTATCAGAGGACTTTGGGAGGTTAGAATGAAGTCTCTGTCTCAATATGTTCAGATTCAAAATCAGCGCAAACAAAAAACACTTGCGCGATTTTTCATCGCTTTTGTGCTCGTTGCCTTGATCTTGTTGGCGGCCAGTTGTGTACCGGCAACGGATGCCCCCCTGCTTTCACCCAAGCTAGGCGCTGCCCTAGCACAGTTGGACAAGGGCGAAGAGATTGTAGCCGAACCAACGCCGATCCCATTGCTGATCAAGACCTTAACGCCCGAACAGATTATGGCCGGTGTACCCGCGGATGTCGCTGGGTTAAAAGGCGATCCTGCGAAGGGACCCACCCTGGCGTTGGCCCATGGCTGTAAGGGTTGCCATTCTTTGGATCCTAACGCTAATCCAAAGCCAACTGGCCCCACCTGGTTTCAGCTAGGGGATACCGCGGCCAATATGGTGCCAGGTCAAAGCCCAGGGCTTTATATCTATACCAGTATCACCAACCCAAGTGCGTTTGTGGTGCCAGACTATCCCGATAATATTATGCCTAAAACTTTTGGGACAGATCTGAGCAAACAAGATCTAGCCGACTTGGTGGCCTATATCTTGAGCCAGCATCAATAACCAGGGTCAAGTTTGCCTTGCACAACAGCGGCCAATCGTCAGGCGGACTTTGAACCAGGGATTGACATTCGGTCTGTTCGATTCGTACACAATTGATGAATTCAGCAAAGGTGGGTATGGGATTAACCATATCCACCTTTTTGATTGGTGAGTTGGCAGGGAAAGTTATTTTGCTTGTTGCTTTTCGTTGCTCTGATTTTGCTCACCGCTTCTGTTTTAAACAGTTTCTAAACGAACAGATGTCTAGCCAAGCTTAACTTTCGCATTGCGATAAACCTGATGCTATAATGCACCTATTATGACACGTGAACAAATTTCCCCAACCACTGTCGAGCGACGTTGTCCCAACTGTGGCACCCGCGTTGCCCGCGACGCAGATAGTTGTTTTATGTGCGGTCATAATTTACGGATCCAGGCAAAACGCACCCAACGCATTGCCTGGGTTGATGTTGTGCTGGTGTTAGCCGTCGTGGCCGTGCTAGTTTTATGGTGGCGCATGGGTAGCCAACCCCAACCGGGCATCGCCGGCGAGGCCAATGCCAAAGGCATTTTCCCCACCAGCGTCCCCTTGATGACAGCCACGAATACACCTGGACCATCCCCAACGCCAACAGCAAGTCCTGCGCCAGCCACACCAGTCCCCAACTATATTAAGCATGAGGTAGAAGCGGGCGAAACATTATTGGAAATTGCCAATAACTACAATATAACGGTTCAAGAGCTCCAAGCCGCCAACAATATCAACGACGAATTGATTCATATTGGCGATGAACTCATTATTCCAGTGCTCAGTTCCGAACCGGCGCCAACGGCCGTCACCACAACGGGTGGTGCGTCACCAAGCCAATATGTGGTTCGTTCAGGGGATACCATTATCTCCATTGCGTTGACTTTTGGGAGCTCGATTGAGGAGATTCGCAAAGCCAATAACCTCGGTGAAGATGATTTAATCCGGCCCGGCGATGTGCTTAATGTGCCAACCCACCAGTTGCCACCTGAAGTGTCACAAAGTGGCATTCAAACGACGACGAACAGTGCTGCCGGCACAACCTTGGCGACGCCAGCCACGACGGACACAATTTACATTGAGCCACGCTTGATCGGCCCGCCCGATGAAACCACACTGCCCCGCACAGAGGCGGTGCTTCTGCGCTGGATCAGTGTAGACGTGCTAGCGCCCAACGAATGGTATGTTTTGTTGATCAGCCCAGCCGCGGATAATGCCAAAAGCCTCCCTAGCATCTGGACCAAATCCACCAGTTACCGGTTGGATACGAGCATGGCGCCGGAAGTTGGTCAATCGGCCACCTATATCTGGCAAGTCTCAGTGGTGCGCGTCAAAACAGGTTCAGGCGGTCAAACTGGCTTTGAAGCAGCCAGTCCACCCAGTGAACTGCGCTATTTTACCTGGAAATAGGCCACAGCGGGACTAGTGCCCACAAGAGCGTCTCCTTCAAACGACCTAATCTTAACTGTTCAATTCCAAAGGTAGAGGACCGGATCATTTTATGGTGAACCCATTAGTGACAAAGCTAGGCTATGGACCGGCAGATCGATTGGTGATTTTTCACGCCGATGATGTGGGGATGTGTCACGGCAGCAATCAAGCTTTTTTAGACTTGCACGCGGCGGGCATGCTCAAGACCGGTTCAGTGATGGTTCCCTGCCCTTGGATGCCAGAAATTTTGCAAAAGTGCCAAGCAGATCCGGCATTGGATCTGGGTGTCCATCTAACGCTGACCAGCGAATGGAGTAATTACCGCTGGGGGCCAGTGTCCACGCGGGCCCAGGAGAGTGGCCTTCTCGATCCTGCTGGTTATTTTTGGTCCAGCCCCAAACAGGTGCAAGACCATATCAATGTGGAAGCGGCTGTAGCCGAAATGCGCGCCCAAATTGAGCAAGTGCGGGCGGCGGGTATTGATTTTACCCATCTTGACACCCACATGGGTGTGGCCGGTATGCGAGAATTAATCCACCATTACATTGAATTGGCCCTGGCCTATCGCGTCCCGTTATTGGTCTACCGCCAAATGGATGAGCCGATGCGTCAGATGGGTTTACAGCGAGTGGACGATCCGTATTGGTCCGCCTTCATCACGGCGTTAGAAGCCAAAGGCATGGGGCTGGTTGATTGGTTTCGTATTACACCGGGCTATGATGGCACGAGTGGTCAGGGGGATCGGGCGGTTTTGTATGAGAATATTTTACACAATTTGCAACCAGGGATCACCTATTTTAGTCTGCATCCAAACGCACCCGGTGATATCGAAACCATTGATCCCATCAACGCCCACTGGCGCACCTTGGAGTATGAATATTTTCAGTCGCAACGGCTGCGCGACTTTCTAGCGGCCGAACGGATCACCCCGATCGGTTTTCGGGCGATTCGTGATGTGATGCGGTCACAGTAAAAGGCGCGCAGGTCAGGGGGAACCAATGATTCTTGAAGTCGCCATTCTCAATGTCCGTCCCGGCCAGGAAGCGAGTTTTGAAGCGGCTTTTGCCGAGGCATCGCCAATTATTGCCGCCATGCACGGCTATATCGGCCATGAACTCCAACACTGTTTAGAAGCCAATCATCGCTATCTATTGCTCGTGCAGTGGCAGACGCTCGAAGACCATACGATTGGTTTTCGCACATCGCCCGCCTATCAAGATTGGAAGCGCTTGCTGCACCACTTTTACGATCCCTTCCCCACGGTTGAACATTATACGCGGGTCAATCTCAACAGACCTTAACTATAGCAGGCTTCAATAATTTCCAGCCTTGAACCTTTTTACAGTGGCAGGGACTAGACATGTCTATATCCTGCCACTGTAAAGCTTAGCCGCTTGTACGCGCCAAATCCAGCCCATGCGGTTGATAATCTGGAAAAACTTGCGCGATATCCGCATTGCCAAGCCGTTTACGCACAATCTCGCTCAACACATCGCGAAAGTCTGTGGTCACTTGGAGATCACCGGGACCATAACGTTGTTCTTGCTGTAGACCAGGCCACGCGCCATACATCTTACCACCATTGATCTGGCCGCCAATCACAAACATACAGTTACCGTGCCCATGATCAGTGCCACCGCTGGCATTTTCGTTCACACGGCGTCCGAACTCAGACATCGTGACAATGGTGAGCCGATCTAAGCGGTCTTCCAGATCCGTCACAAAGGCTTCTAACGACTGGCCGAGATCCGCCAAGAGTTGCGCCTGTTCGCCTTCTTGATTGCCTTGATTGGCATGCGTGTCCCAGCCACCGATATCCGCACAGGCCACCTCCATCCCCAAATCACCGCGCGCCAGTTGGGCAATTTGTTGTAAGTTGCGCCCAAAGGGTGAGTCGGGATAGATGGCCCCATGCGCAGGTGTATAGTCTGGCTGGAGCTTTTGGTCGATCTGTTCCAACACGCTAAAGGTTTGCGTGGCCATGCCATTGAGCAAATTATCACTGCCGTATAGTTCGCGCAGGGCTGCGGCAACCACATGCTGGTCACTCTGTGGCTCGCGCAGATGGAAAGCGGCAATCGAACTAATCGCGGTTGCTTTGGCGCCGCGCATGGCTAATGGCGTTTGCCCGCCCATGCCAACCGCCCGTAACGGCGCATCATTTGTCTGACTGGTCAATTGGAGATGACGCCCTAACCAGCCCGTGGCCGTGCGTTTATCACCGGGAATCCCCCGTTCCATATAATCCATGGCATCAAAATGCGAGTGTGTTGGGTCGGGCGAGCCACAAGCATGAATGGGCGCGAGCAGTTTGGCCTGATATAAACGCTGAAACGATGCCAGCGCAGGATGAAGACCAAAATACCCATCCAGATCCAGGGCCGCGCCAACGCCCTGGCCTGGTTGCGGGATCGCAATCGTGCTGCGGGCGCGGTAATAATCAGCGTCGCCGTGGGGCACCACGATGTTAAGGCCATCCGCGCCGCCGCGCAGGAAGACACACAGCAGCAGATCGCGGCTAGTCGTTGGCGTCGTTGCCTGACCTTGACTGCTGTTTCCTACTTGCCATAAATGACCGCCGAGCAGCGTGCGGCGGGCCAATGGTTCAGTTCGCATGGATAACGCTCCTTATTTTCGATCTAAAAGATAGCCAGGTAGATAGATGATCTACGTCAAACAGCCCAGTTAGTGCCATTGAAAAATGGGGGCAGCCAATAACAGGCCTGCCGCGACCGGTGCCCGCGCCCGAAGTTGTTGGATTGAAGCTTGACCACCGCCTAAAAATTCGGCCAGATACGCGCTTACATCGCTCGCGGTGTGCCCGGGCAAGAGCGCCATCACCAGGTGGTTCGCCACGGTTATGGCGGTCGCTGTGTCCGCCAGAGCCGGTAAATAATTCACCTGAAGATTGGGCAATTTATCCGCAGCCAGGCTTAGGGCATAGTTCCAGCGCCCTAACAACCCAGAGGTGCTGAGCCAGGCTGGTGCAACATCGGGGTAGCCATTCGGCGCAGGTTCGCCAAAGAATGGCTGTCCCAACTGCTGAATTTGTTGCACCAACTGTTTGCCATCTGTCTCTGCCCCCACGGCGCGAGCCGCGGCGATCGCAAACTCGGCAGGTCGCCGGAACTTCTGATTGGCCGCGCTGGCAAACTCAGGCGCGGTCAAAATCGCCTGCATGACCTGGCGTAAATCACCATCGGTCTGCTGAAAGACGGTGGCAATTTGCTGGACAAGCGCATCTGGGGGGGCATCGGCCACAAACCGGCGACAGAGTTTGCTGGCGATAAAGTGTGCCGTGGCCGGATGCTGGGCGAGCAGATCCAACACTTGTTCACCATCTTCAAGTCCGCGGCCGGCGGGCATCGTCATACCTAGCACCGTTTTTTCGGCAGTATCATGTTGCCGCAGGGCAAAGAAAAAATCACCCTGGCGGATCAGCCAACCAGTAAAACAGCGGGCGACGGCTTGCACATCATCCTCCGTATAACCACCTTCAACGCCCAATGTATGAAGTTCCATCAATTCGCGGCCATAATTCTCGTTAGGCGCTTGCTTACGGTTCAAATGATTGTCCAGAAAAAACAACATCGCTGGACTCTTGGCACTGGCGCCCAAGAGATCGCGGAAACGGCCCAAAACATGGGGGCGAATTGCCTCGCGATCATCAGTGGTTTTGAGGAAACGACATTGGCCTTTGCCGATATAGATATTAAAATGATTCGACCAGAAATCAACCAGCACTTCTTGCAATTGTTGGCGACTGTAGAGCGCGCGCAACACAGTTGCCTGTTCCAACTCACGGATCACCACTTGGGCCTTCTGTTCCAGCAGTTCAGCGTTGTTCATCTGTAATGTCGTCAACGCGGCCAGGCGCGGCGCCAGATCGCGATCATCGATCTGCGTTGGCGCCAGTTGCTCTTCGATATAGGCCGACAGCCCGAGTTGCAGGACACGCGCCACTTCGTCAGGCGTAGGACCATAAGAGATGCGATTTAGCAGGTGGACGGCAGCGCTGTCAATGGTGGCCGTCGGGGCGCCGATGAAGGGCAGAAAAAGCTGTTGGGCCAACGGCGTAAGCTGTTCACGATCGTATAGTTTTTCCATTGCCCAGCTAGGCAAGCCAACAACAGCCAAGAGTGCGGCCGTATCTTTCATAAAAGTTCGACGATTCATGCTAAATTTTTCCTCCCCGACAATTCGTTTGACATGGCCAACGGGAAACACCGTTGGCTCTCGATCAGTTTAGGGGCAAGGTGTAAAGCGCGGATAGGAAAAGTGTAAAAAATTTTCATACAAATTCCTCTTGGCGGCAATGAGGTATAATAGATTTAGTTGAGAACAATTAACTGATTGGTACAAATATTTTCAGCTTACCATCATCTAGTGGAGCAACTCTATCATGGCTTTAACTGACCTGACCCATCTATGGGTGGAAGCGGCTTTTTCTTCCGACGCGCTAAAACAGATCCCTGAACATGTCAAAATTATTTATCCGCCAGGGCCTTCGATTCCCCCTCAAGACGACGCCAAAGAGGTCCAGGCGATCCTGGCTTCATCGCTAGTCACCTATGATCACAGTGTCATCGACCCTTTGCCGAAGCTACAAATTCTGGTACGGACAGGCATTGGCATCGATAATGTCGTTGTACCCGACGCCACGGCCCGCGGGGTGGTGGTCTGTAATACGCCCGACGGCCCCACCGAATCTACGGCGGAACATACGGTAGCGATGTTGCTGGCGCTGGCGAAACGGCTTAAGCAGGGGAATGACAATTTGGCCGCGGGCAAATGGGGACCCCGCACCGGAGGCTTGTTGGGGATAGAAGTGGTGGGTAAAACCCTGGGCTTGGTCGGATTGGGTCGCATCGGGCGTCGCGTGGCCCATATGTGTCGCCACGGTTTTGATATGCAGATCCTCGCCTACGATCCGTTTGTGACGCCCGAGCAGGCCAAACAATTGGGTGTAACGCTGGCTGATTTGGATACCGTGTTGGCCAAAGCAGATTTCGTCAGCCTGCACTTGCCATCAACACCAGAAACTTATCATTTAATGAACAGCACTCGGCTTGCCCAGATGAAGCCAACCGCCTACTTGCTCAATATGGCGCGGGGGCCGTTGGTGGATGAACACGCGCTGCTAGACGCGTTGGACAATGGCAAATTGGCGGCAGCGGGCATCGATGTCTTTGAGCCAGAACCACCACCTGTGACCACCCGCCTGCGCAACCACCCGATGATTCTGGCCACGCCGCACAGTGCCAGCGTTACAGTCGAAGGGCGGGCGCGCATTGAATCAATGGCCGTCGAACGGGTGCTTGCTTTTTTCCGGGGAGAACGACCGCAGGATGTGGTTAATCCAGAGGTTTATAAATAAATTTGAAGCGTGATAAGTGATGAGTGAATTAGCGGCTTGGCATTCTTACTGGGACCATTATAAGGGGCGAACAGGCACTCGTGCAGGAAGGTTAAGCCGTTCGCTCATCACATCATAAACAGGCAAGGCGACGATTTGCCAGTCAACGCTGGGCAATCAAACGTGCGACTTCCGCAACGGGCAGGGCATGACGCGTATGACCATCACGCCCTACCACGGTGGTCGCCTGGCATAAGGAATTGAGCACAGCCTCTTCGACACTTTCTGCCAC
>JAPLGZ010000517.1 GCA_026389895.1 Chloroflexota bacterium
GCGCCTGGCCCGGTTCGGGGTGAGGATGCACAGCGAGCGAACGCACCGTGCCGTAATGGCCGTGTAAAATGGCAATGGTTTGGCGGCTCTGTACATCCCTGATGCGAATGGTCTGGTCGTCACTGCCGCTCAGCACCCACGCCCCATCGGCGCTAAAGGCCAGTGAAATGATCGCCGCGGTGTGACCGGTTAAACGCCCCAACAGTTTGCCGCGCTCGACATCCCACAGGCACAAACTTTGATCATCACCGCCACTGACGAGCAAGGTGCGCGGCACCTCGTTGTCACGATTTATATCTTCATGGGGTGGGCGCGGGCAAAAACCGACCACCTTGATCAAATTGGTATGGCCCGGCAGGGTTTGCACCACCGCGCCCCGCGCCCAATCCCACAAACAGACCACTTGATCATGGCCGCCGGTGGCCAGCAGCGCGCCATCCGGGCTGAAGGCCACCGCCTCCACCTTGGCGCCATCGGCCTCGAAGCGGCGCAAGAGCTGGCCGGTCTGGGCATCCCACAAACTCACCATTCGGTCAAGGCTGCCGCTGGCGATCACCGCGCCCGCGGAGTGAAAGGCCACCGTTGCAACGCCTCCTTGATGTCCTCTTAGAACGTGCAACAATTGGCGCAGCTCGACATCCCACAGCCGCACGGTCGCGTCGCCACTGCCGCTTAGCAATTGTTGGCCGTTGGGACTGAAAGCCAACGACCAAACGTGGCTGGTATGGCCCTGGCAGAGACCAATCAACTGGCGATCTGTGACGCGCCAGAGGTAAATCACCCCATTATCCGCGCCAGCGGCCAGCAATTGCCCATCCGGGCTAAAGGCGACCGCCGTCACCGCGCCGGCATAATCGGTGAAGACTGAATTCGTCAGATCGGCGTTGGTGAAATCCAAGGCTGGCAAGTCGGCGCCGCGTAGATAGGCTTGCCAGACGCTCAAATTGGAAAAATCGTACCCGCGCAGGTCGCTGCCCAGGTGCAACAACAAATTGAGCAGATTGCCCGCGAGAAAGCTCGGTTGCAAAGGCTGTTCGCGCCGCATCGTCGCCAAAAGCTGTTGGCTACGGGTTTCAATTTGGGTTCGGCTGTATAGGCCAAGCAGGCGTTCCGCAACCGGTTGGAGGATCATACGCACTTGGCTTTGGCGGACATATTCTTTGGCCTGCGCCAAGATCAAGGCATGGCTATGCAGCAAGCGGGGTGTTGCCGTGGCAAATTCCTGACAGACGTGGGTGACAAGATAGTCGGTCAAAAACTCGGTCACCACATTTTGTAGACCAAAGGCGATCATACGATTTTCTTGGGGGTAACTTTCTAATAGCGAACGACGCTGTAAGGAGCGCATGGCCTCGAGAAAATTACGTTTAGCGGTGCTGCGCGCAAAGATCTGCCAGAGTTGGGCTTCGGCCAGCGGCTCACGTTCGATGGCGAGCCACAGCAGCAGGTCGCGCTCTAAAGGGGCCAGCCGGGCAAACTGTTGTTCGAGCACATCGCGAATATCGTCAAAGATCAGGGGTTGCTCGCCCAACAGTGCGTCAATATCACCATCGAAAAAATCTTGAATGGTTTCGGCCACCAGTTTGAGGGCCAAAGGATTGCCGGAATAACGCGCAATCAGGGCCGACGTGCTGACGTCCGGCCCGTGCAGCCCGCGTGCGCTTAATAATTTGCCCCCCACGACGGCATCTAAGCCGGCCAATGGCAACGTACGGACCAGCGGAGTTTCCAATTCCAGACGCGCCAGTTCATGCGGTTGTTCGCGGCTGGTAATCAGCAGACAGCTTTGGTGGCTGCTTTGCCCCATGCGCAACAGCAATTGACTATAGTTTTCGTAGCCCGCGCGATAATAACCGGCCCGTTCGCCGCCCTGCATAATACTTTCGGCATTGTCGAGCACTAACAGACAACGTTCTGCGCGCAAATAGCCAAAGAGCAAGCCGAGTTGGGCATCTAGCCCACGAGGAATTTGCGCCAATTGCTGGCCCGAGAGGATCCGCAACCACTGGTCCAACAGATCGCTCAGCATGGGCGCGTTGATCAGCGAACGCCAGATCACAAAGGTGAAATCGCCCCTGGCTGGGTCAGTGCATAACCGCACCGCTTGCACAGCTAGCGTCGTTTTGCCCATGCCCCCCATGCCCAACACCGCAATCAAGCGACAACGTTGCCCAATCAGCCAGTTTTGCAATTGGGCCATTTCGCCCGTCCGCCCATAGAAAGCACCAATGTCGGGCGCGTCGCCCCAATCAGGCTGATTTACGATTTTTGATTGACGATTTACGAGGGATTGGTGGACAGCGGAAATTGGTGCTTCGCTTGAAACTTGGGTAGTAGCAGTATCATCGCGCGCCCCTGCATTTCGTAAATCGTCAATCGGAGATCGTAAATCGCCTTTGCGGATCTGCGCCACCAACAGCGCGGTCTCTTCATCCGGCTCAACCCCTAATTCTTCGGCCAGCAGACGGCGACAGGTTTCGGCTTGGGCTAAGGCGGCGTTGCGGTCACCACTGCGCGCCAGGGCTAGCATCAATTGCCGATGCGCCTCTTCGCGCCACGGTTCGAGGACGAGTTGACGGCGCGCGTATTGCTGAGCCTGGGCAAAGTTACTGGTGTGCAGGGCTTGTTGCGTCAATTGGACGAGCGCGTCTAATGCCTGGATGTGCAATTGTTCGCGCCGGAGCAAGAGCCACTCTTCAAAGCGGGCGCTGGTGCTGCTCAGACCCGTGAGCAGATCATCTTGGTAAAGCAGCATGGCCGGTTCAAGCTGTTGCTGGGCGAGGCGACTCTGAAACGTAGCAACATCAAGGGTGTAATCACTGGCGGGGTTGAACTGCACCATATCACGTTCAATCAGCAAAAAGGGGGGATGGATGGGGGCAGACTGGGCCAGTTCGCCCAGCTGTTGGCGCAGTTGATAAAGCACCTGGCGCAGATTCTGTTTGGCGGCCGCTTCTGGTTCATCCGGCCAGAAGAGCGCGGCCAATATTGCGCGCGGCTGGGGCTGCGCCATCTCCAATACCAAATAGGCCAGCAAATTCTGGACACGGCCCGAACGTAACTCGTTTAACGGTTTGCCGTCTAAACGCGCCTGCAAAGCGCCAAAAAAGGAAAGGTCAAGATGTGCCATTCACCACGCTACAATGAAATATTTTGCTTGCCCTACGCCACGCGCGAAGGCCAATCCGTGCACTGTCCAATATATCTTAGCTCATTCACTCTGACCCGTCAATCACACTTGCAGTTTTCTTGCAGCATTGTTTTTCTCAGGTGAAGCAATTGATGGAAAGTTGCCGATCATTTGCCAGTGTTCGTCACGCCCATTGACGATGGCGTGACGAACATCCGGTATCCACGGCGGTGAGTAGAACAATCTCGCCCATCATGAGTTGCTTCATAGAACCTAATGACGGGCCTGTTTAGCTTGTTTGGCCGCCTATTCCTATTTTCCGTGCAACTAACCCTAGCCACGCC
>JAPLGZ010000343.1 GCA_026389895.1 Chloroflexota bacterium
CGAATTATGACCAAATTGACTTACCGCGAAGCAGTCTGCAAGGCATTGGCCGATGAACTGCGCAGCGATGAAAATGTGATCTTCTTTGGCGAAGATGTGGCAGTTGCCGGTGGCGTCTTTAAGGTGACCCCTGGTCTCTACGAAGAGTTTGGTGCAAACCGGGTGCGTGATACACCCATTTCAGAACAGGCAATTATTGGTGCGGCGCTGGGCGCAGCAATTACAGGTTTACGCCCCGTCGCCGAATTGATGTTTGCCGACTTTGTGCCGGTGGCCATGGACCAGATTGTCAATCAGATTGCCAAGTATCGTTACATGAGCGGCGGCCAGTTTATTGTCCCGTTGACGGTGCGGGCGGCGCAAGGTTCGGCCAACGGTTTTGGCACCCAACATTCCCAGTGCGCCGAGTCTTGGCTGGTGAACATTCCCGGCATCAAGGTGGTCTCGCCGGGCACGCCGACCGACGCCTATGGGCTGTTGCGCGGCGCCATTCGCGAAAACAATCCGGTTTTTGTGTTGGAGCATAAGGGTCTCTACAACATCAGCGAAGATGTACCCGACGACACCGAACCAATGGAGTTGGGCAAAGCCATCGTGCGGCGCACCGGCAAAGACGTTACTGTGGTAGCGATCCAGTTGATGATGCACCGCTCGCTCGAAGCCGCCGAAATCCTCGCCAAAGAAGGCATTGATGTCGAGGTGATCGACCTGCGCAGCATGGCGCCGTTGGACAAAGAGACGATCCTCAACTCAATCGCCAAGACCAATCGTCTGGTGATTGTCGAAGAAGCTCCCCATTCGGCCGGTTGGGGTGGCGATATTGCTTCGCTGGCCGCCGATGAAGGTGTCTACTGGCTCGAAGCACCAGTCAAGCGCGTCAACATGGGCAACACGTTGATCGCCTACAGCCCGCCGCTTGAAGATGAAGTGATCCCGAACGTCAGTCGCATCGCACAGACGATCCGCGAAGTGATGGCCGGTTAGGTAAAGTTTTACGAAAGCAAAGCCGAGGTTCGCAGGCGAACCTCGGCTTTGCTTTACGCGAGACAGACCTGAGCATCAGAAAACAATCGGTACAGAGGAGGAAAGCTAACCGATGGCCACGATCATCACCCCAGAACGTCCAGACACCGCCGATGCCACGGCCCTGATCATGGAACTGGAAGCGCACCTTGATCCGCTCTATCCGCGCGCCAGTCGCCACGGGTTTAGTATCGAAAAGTTGCTGGCGGAGGCTGTGCCTTTTTTTGTGTTGCGCTCAGACGGAATGCCAGCCGGTTGTGGTGGCATTCAATTAGTGGGGACTGAGTATGGCGAACTAAAACGGATGTATGTGCGCCCACAGTTTCGGGGTTTGGGTTTTGCGAAGTTGATGATTGAGCATTTGGCTGCTTATGCCCAGGCAGAGGGCGTGCCGCTCCTCCGCTTAGAAACGGGCATTTATCAGCGCGAAGCCATCGGTTTATATGAACGAATGGGATTTTACCAGATTCCGCCGTTCGGCCCCTATACAGCAGACCCGCTCAGTTTATGTTATGAAAAACAGCTGGATTGACGACAACGTAGGGGATAGGCATGCCTATCCCCTACGTTGTTACACTGATCCTGGCTCAATGGCCAGCGCTGGCCTGTGCCCTGACCAACGCCGAGTAATAGCCGTCGGGGTTTTGTACCAGCGTGGCATGATTCCCCAATTCCAAAATGCGCCCGGCTTTTAATACAACAATCTGATCAGCCTTGCGGATGGTCGAGAGACGATGGGCGACGACAATTGCCGTACGATTGGTCATGAGGCTGGCAAACGCATCTTGAATCAAGACCTCTGTCTCTGTGTCAACCGCCGAGGTTGCTTCGTCGAGCACGAGGATGCGCGGGTCGGATAAAATCGCGCGCGCAATCGAAAGCAGTTGACGCTGACCGATGCTAAATTGGGCGCCGCGTTCTTGGGCTAAGGCATCATAACCGTCAGTTAACTTCATGATGAAGTCGTGACAGTTGGCGAGTTTGGCGGCTGCGATCACTTCTTCCATGCTGGCGTCTGGCCGTCCATAGCGAATGTTATTGGCGATCGTATCGGTAAAGATAAAGGGTTCTTGCAGCACAACGCCAATCTGGGCGCGCAGTGAACGTTGAGTGACATCGCGCACGTCGTGGCCGTCCACCAGAATGCGCCCGCCGGTCACATCATAGAAACGACAGAGCAACGAGGCAATCGTCGTTTTGCCGCTGCCCGTCTGCCCCACCAGGGCGACCAACTGCCCCGGTTGAATGGTAAAGTTCACATCATTGAGCACAGGGCGGGTGTTGTCGTAGGTAAAATCAACATGGTCGAAGACAATCTCGCCCTTTACGCGCGGCATGGTAATGGCATTAGGCTTATCTGTGACGGTAGGGCGTGCGTCCAGCAACTGGAAAACCTTGCCCGCCGAAGCCAACGTGGCCTGCATCACCACATACATATTGGTCAGCGTGCTGATCGGTGACCACAAGTTATTAATATAGGCCATAAAGGCGACCAAGGTGCCGACAGTCAGCGCGGTCCCGCCCAACCCCAATTGATTGGCCGCAACATAAAGCACCACGACCAACGCCAAGCTGCGCGTCAACTCGACCAACGGTGAGAACCACGCTTGCAGAATGATCACCTTCATCCACTCAACGACCACGCGATTATTGGCCTGGTTAAACCGTTCTAAGTTGGTGTTTTCGCGCGTAAAGGCCTGGATCACGCGCATGCCAGCAATGTTCTCCGCCAGAAAGATATTAAAGCGCGTCGAGTTTTCGCGCACGCGTTCCCAACCGTTGTAGAGGCGCGGACGCATATAGAGACCAAGCAGGGTGAGAATTGGCAACATAAAGAGCGAAATGACAGTAAGCACCGGGTTGATGGCAAACATCAGCGCGATCACGACGATGCCAGACATCACATCATTGACCACGCTCGCCATCTGGTTGGTGAGAAAGTCGTTGATTGTGTTGGCGTCACCGATAAAACGCGTCATCGTTTTGCCGACCGGCTCGCGCTCATGAAAGGTAAAAGAGAGCTCAACCACATGATGAAATAGTTGCCGGCGCAGATCGACCAGAATACCCAGGCTAATCCGCTGGATCAGCAGCGAACGGATCAGCACGCCAAACCAGTTGAAGGCGTGCGCAGCGGTCGCTAAGGCCAGCAACGGGTAAAAGCCATTGGGGTTATTGATCGCAATATGCTCATCAATCAGTTTGCGGTCGATAAAAGGATAGAGTTGCGAGATCGTGACGCAGAGCACATAGATCGAAAGCGTGAAGATCATGCGGCGGCGATAGGGTCGCAAATAGCTAAAGAGCCGGGCCAATGTCTGGCGCATCGGTGGCGCGGCATCAACATCGGCAATCGTAATTGGTTTGACAATTCCACGAAGTAGCATAGGTTGTGACTGTTTCTTGTTATTTTAGGTTAAAGGTCATGAGTGATGAGTGACAAGTGATGAGTGAGATCAAATGACCTTTTTCACTCTTCACTCATCACGCCTCACTTATCATTAAACACTGGCAACCGCTTCACGCGCGCTCATCTGCTGCATCTCCAGCACATGATGATAATGGCCACCAGCCGCATCAAGCTCAGCATGCGTGCCCTGTTCCACAATTTGGCCGTCGCGCAGCACAATAATATGGTCGGCATGTTGCGCCGTGGCCAGCCGGTGCGCCACGAGAATTGTCGTGCGCCCCTTCATAACACTAGCAATCGCCGCCTGTAATAATTTCTCGGTCTCTGCGTCCACCGCCGACATCGAGTCATCCAAGATCAAAATTCTCGGGTCGAGCAGCATGGCCCGCGCAATTGCCACCCGTTGGCGCTGTCCACCAGACAGACCGGCGCCACGCTCACCAATCAAAGTCTGGTAACCGTCAGGCATCTGCGTGATAAATTCGTGGGCCTGGGCCAATTTGGCCACGCGCTCAACCTCAGCCTGGCTGGCATCTGGCCGCCCAAAGGCAATATTATCAAAAATCGAGGCACTAAACAACAATGTGTCTTGGGCCACCATCCCAATCTGGCGGCGTAATTCTGGCAAATTAAGGCTGCGCACATCCCGCCCGTCCACCTGCATGTGGCCCGAGGTGGGGTCGTAGAAACGGCCAATCAAATGGATCAGCGTACTCTTTCCGCTGCCCGTTGCCCCAACCACCGCCAACGATGAGCCGGCCGGTATATGCAAATTGATATCGATTAGTGTCTTGGCTTTGGCCGTCGGATAGATAAAACTGACATCCTTATATTCAATTTCGCCCCGCCATTCGTCCACGCGACGGGCAATGGGTAGCGATTGCGCCGCAACTGGATCGGAAGAAGGTAAGGGCGACTGAATCGTCAATGGTTCATCGAGCAGTTCAAAGATACGCACAGCAGCGGTGGCAGTCTGGCTGACACTATTCAGTTGGGTGCCCAGTGCGTTGACCGCACCGAGCAGCAACAAACTCAAGCTGAGCACAGCCACCAAGGTGCCCAGGCTGATCTCACCCCGCATAACCCGTTGCCCGCCGACCAGGATCAGCGCCAGTTGCATAAAGCGCGGAATACTGCCGATGAGGGCCCAACGTTTGCTCCAAAGGTCGGTGATGCTCAAGCTGCCGCTGCGCACGGCCACCTGAACGTCTTGAAAACGGCCCTGCGCCTGATCCTCTTGAGCAAAGGCCTTGACCACTTTGATGCCGGCCAAATTATCTTGCAAGGTGGCGGACATCTGCGCCATGCGCTCATGTTGTAAGGTCCAGGGTTCAGTCAAATGGTGATGGGCGTAATACATAGCCACACCCGAGAAGATTACCGGCACAATCGCAATCAGGGTCAAGTAGCGATCCTGTTCAAGAAAGGCAAAAGCGGCAAAGAAGATCGTCAAAAAGTGGCTCATGGACTCGATCAGGATCTGCGAGAGGAAGATGCGTGTGCTCTCCACGTCGCTGCTGACCCGGTTCATCAAACGCCCGGTCTGTTCTTTGTCATAAAAGCTAAAGGGCAAGGCCAACAATTTGCGATACAACGCCAAGCGCACATCGGTCATTACCAATTGGCCGAGCTTATTTTGACCATAGGAATAGAAATAGGTGGCCGACGCGCGCAAAAAGGTGACCAGCAACAACAGCCCCAGATAAGGCGCCAGCCGGTCGAATTGCTGTTTGCCAATTACATTATCGACAATCGCCTTGATCACCAATGGCGCCACGGTGAGCATCGCCGAGAGCAGAAAATTGACAATGATCAACTGGATTAAGAGCGTTTTATGCGGTTTTAGAAAAGTAAATAATCGATACATGGTCAAATCATTCTATGGGTTTGGATGACGTATTAAGTTTGGGCCAATAACGCTCGACTGCGCTGGCATTGGCTTTGCCTGGACACCTAACAGGAAAATCTTCTCAAAGATACGGCTGTACATTATAAGATAGTTGGCAGAATTATGCACCTTACAAATTCGCAATGTCTCAAAAAAATCTCGTAGGCTTAATAACCGAGACGGGATACTATTATAGCGCGCGGGTTATCAAATTTGTAACCAGCACCCAGCCCAAACAAAATTTACCTGAGCGGTTTGGGTGCTTTTTTCTCTGTGCCATTGCGACTCTGGGTTAAATTTCAACCCTGCGGGCACAGGCATGGATACTCTTGGGAAGATCACCACAGACAAAATTACGTCAGGCGCAGACAATCAACGTACAATAGGAACAAACACGGCAGTTTTAGCGAACTCGTCAACCCAATGTCCACAACCCAGGAAAACTCATGTCGGATTGTGACGTACTTATTATCGGCGCAGGCCACAATGCGCTTGTTTGCGGCGGCTATCTGGCCAAAGCTGGCTACAAAGTAATCATGCTCGAACGTCGTCACACCGTCGGCGGCGCGGTCGTGACTGAAGAGATCATCCCCGGTTTCAAGTTTGATCTGGGTGGTTCAGCCCACATCTTGATCCACCATACGCCAATTATTCAAGACCTTAATCTAACCGCTTATGGGCTCGAATAC
Source organism: Chloroflexota bacterium (assembly GCA_026389895.1). Taxonomy (GTDB): domain Bacteria; phylum Chloroflexota; class Anaerolineae; order Caldilineales; family Caldilineaceae; genus JAPLGZ01. The sequence continues at coordinate 6,011 of JAPLGZ010000343.1, forward strand.
ATTGACCTCGACCCGCTCTTTTTCGCGCCTTTTCCCGATGGCAGCCATATTACGATCTGGAAAGATCTGGACAAGACCTGCGAAAGTATCGCCCAAATCTCAACACGCGATGCCGAAGCCTATCGCCAATTTATCAAAACTTGGGAGCCATTGGCCGAAGGCATGGTCAAAAGTTTTCTGGAACCGCCCACGGCGATGAATTTGCTTAAAAATTTAGTGCTGCGGACAGGTGGCGGCTCGGCGCGCAATGAACGTTTAAGCGACATTTTGCGCGGTTACGGGCAAGTGTTGCGCCAATCGTTTACCGATCCGCGCGTCCAGGCACTGATCGGCTGGATGGCGGCGCAGTCTGGCCCGCCGCCCGGAGAACCGTTGTCCGCCCCTTTCGCACTCTGGCAGCCGATGTATCACCGCAGTGGCATGAAACGGCCGCGCGGTGGCTCTGGTATGTTGACCCAGGCATTAGCGCACATGATTCAAGCGCATGGTGGCCAGATCATTGCTGGCGCACCCGTGGCGCGCATTCTGGTCGAAAAAGGGCGCGCAAGCGGGGCCGAAACGACAGGCGGTATTCGTGTCACAGCGCGCGCGGTCGTTTCAGGGGCACACATTCAGACAACAATGAAAATGCTCGAACCGAATGTTGTGCCACAGGAAGCACGCAACCTGGCGAACCATGCGCGCGTGGGCAATGGGTTCGGCATGATCGTGCGTTATGCCATGCAGGAATTGCCCAACTACACGGCACTGCCATCGCTCAATGGCGCGCCGGGCCCTCAACACACGGCGTTACAATTTATCTGTCCAGATCTGGCTTATTTAGAGCGGGCGTATGGCGATTACTTGGGCGGCATACCTTCGCGCGATCCGGCCTTGATCGCGATGACATTTTCGGCGGTGGATCCTACGTTGGCGCCGCCCGGCAAACACACCCTCTTTTTGTGGGGTCAATATTATCCGTATGAACTAGCATCGGGTGCGTCTTGGGATGAAATTGGTCAGAGCGTGGCCGATCGCATGTTGGACAAATTAGCCGAATATGCGCCAAATGTAAAAACAGCGGTGGTGGGTCAGTTAGTGGAACATCCACTCTATTTGGAGCGCGAGTTGGGTTTGTTACGGGGCAACGTGATGCATTTGGAGATGTCGATTGACCAGATGTTTATGTTACGCCCGGCCTTAACGATGAGCAATTACCGCGCGCCGGTCAAGGGGTTATATCTGACTGGCGCCAGCACCCATCCAGGCGGCGGTATTATGGGCGCGTCTGGGCGCAACGCTGCGCAGGTGATCCTGCGCGATTTAGGGCAGAAGAAAGTATAATACCCGTCCTCGCCTTATTACCTAGCTGGCGAGGACAAGTTGTCCAAGTGGGCGGCTAATTCCTGCAAGGTTGAGCTATCTAAAGCAAGCACAAAGACTTCCTCTAGTTGCTCAGCAGGAATATCCTCAATGCGCGCTATCCAAGCGCTATCCAACTCACCGAATTTATGACTGAGCAAGTGCAGCAACATTTGCTCTTTGCCGCGTTCGATACCTTGTTCAATACCTCGTTCAATACCTTGTTCGATACCTTCTTTGATTAATTCATTATACCACGGTGATTCGCGTAAGATTGTCATATCCCACCTCATGATTCGACGCACAACATCCGTATTCATCACAAAACTGGCAAAGAAGGCCAATAACGGTTCTAATTCAGCCAGATTTGTCTCGGCGCGCAACAATGTAAATATAATGGATTATTTATACCATGTGCGCCGCTACTGGAACAAGCACAACAGAGCAAAGCCGGTTCGCATGCAATACTGGTCAGAGGATTAACCAAACGATCGAAAAGGATGTAGCATGACCTATTTTGGCTTTCTTGCCTGGTTCTTAGCACCACCGCTCCTGTTATTGCTGGGCTTCACATGGTTAGATCATCGACGTGGACGAGTTTTGCCCTTGTCACTGCGCAGTTGGCCAGCCACTTTTGTGTTGCTTGCCCATGTGATCGTCGCCGTGATCTACACGACACCCTGGGATAATTATCTAGTGGCCACAGGTGTCTGGTGGTATAATCCCAAACTCGTCACGGGCGTTGTGATGGGGTGGGTGCCTATTGAGGAATATACTTTTTTTGTATTGCAAACCATTCTCACCGGCTTGTGGATTATTTTTCTCGCAAAACGGCTAGCGCCCATGGTTACGCAGGCGACGCCTCACCCATCCATTCGCTGGGCGGCTACCGCGTTGGTCGGCGCCATCTGGGTGGGTTCGCTTGTGCTCCTGCTTACCAATTGGCAGCCGGGCACTTATCTGGGCTTGATCCTGGTCTGGGCGCTTGTACCGATTACGTTACAGATGGCGCTGGGTGGCGATATCCTCTGGCGCTACCGCCGGTTGGTCTTTTGGGCGCTCGCGCCCGCAACGTTATATCTTAGCTTGGGAGACGGATTGGCAATTCGCTCTGGCACGTGGACCGTTGATCCAGCGCAATCAACCGGCATTTTCTTGGGCAGTCTGCCGCTCGAAGAATTTATCTTCTTTCTAGTGACCAATACGCTAGTTGTCTTTGGCATGATTTTAGTGCTAGCCCAAGAAAGCCAAGCGCGTGCGCCGAAAGCCTTATTAAGCGCGTTACGACGGCTGGCAACCCAAAACAACGCCAATACCCATCCGATCAGCCCTGCATGATGAGCGACACACCAACACGATGACCATCCATCTAAATCCATTTCAAGCAGCCGAACACGAGCCTTTTCTCTGGCGCGGTGATCGTTCAAACGCCGCGCTGTTGGTGCACGGTTTTCCTGGCACACCAGCCGAAATGCGACCGGCTGCGCAAGTGCTACATGACGCCGGCTGGACCGTGCAAGGCTTGTTATTGCCCGGCTTTGGCCCGCAGTTCAGCGAACTGACCCACTATACCCAGGCCGATTGGGCGCAGGCGGTGCGCAGTGCGTTTGTGGCCTTACAAGCCGAATATCAAACGGTAGTATTGGTTGGTAATTCGATTGGCGCGGCCTTGGCCCTGGAAGTGGCGGTCCAACAACCACCTGCCGGGTTGATCTTGTTTGCTCCGTTTTGGTGCAGCGCAAAC
>JAPLGZ010000397.1 GCA_026389895.1 Chloroflexota bacterium
CGCAACAATACTGAACCGACCTATGGTCCTTATCAGGCGCGGCTTGATCAAGAGTTAATTTTGGCCATTCGCCAATCTTCGCTGGAAGGTGGCAAACCCGTGCATTTACCCCTAAACCCTGCCGAGCAAACGATCTAACGCCTGGTATTGCAGTTGTTCTCCTCAGGTCAAGGAAAACCGGCGCTTGAGTAGATCTAACTTCCGGGAAGTGGTCAGCCACCATAGGGTTAGCAAACCTATCGGTGACCGCTTCCCGGAAGTTATGCAATCCCAGCTTCAACTTAAGGCCTTGCGAATTTCTGGCTGTTCATCCATGACCATCGAGACATTGAGCAACTTGGCGATCGATTCCACAATCTGGAACGTCGCTTGTGGGTGGCCCAATTGACGCGCATTGCGGGCCATCTTCTGTAACAAGGCTTGATCGGGCCCAAACCAGCGCTGCACAATGCGGGCAATTGCAGCTGGATCTTCGCAGTGGACACCCACCTGATTGTTGACAACATAAGGCACGTTGCCCTCTTCCTGGCCGGGAATAAATCCACTGAGCACAATCGGCAATCCCCGGCTCAATGCCTCGGCAATCGTGCCTGGCCCGGCTTTGGTGATGATACAATCGCAAGCTGCCATCCATTCGGGCATGTTGTCGACAAACCCATTGATCACGGTCGGAATCGGCCAGACCTGATCCGTCAGTTTCTCGCGCAGCCGTTGATTGCTGCCACAGATGACCACCAGTTGGCCTTGCGCCCGCCCACGGCTCACGAGGCGTCGCGCGATCTGCTGGGCAATTTCGGCGACCGGGCCGATCCCTTCGCCGCCGCCCACCACCAGCGCCGCTGGCAAAGTCGGGTGCATGCCGAGTTCTTGTCGCAAGATCGCTTTGGGGCGCGCTGGCGTGGCAAAGGCTGGGCGCACCGGTAGCCCAAACAGATGCAATTGGGTGGGTTGCAAGCCTGCTTCCAGCGCTCGTTGATAGGCCTCATCACTGGCCACATAACAGGCATCTACCGCAGGATGTAGCCAGAGCGGATGGATGGAGGCCAAATCGGTCACCACCGTGACAAAAGGAATGCGGCGCCCCATGCGGGCCAACGGTCGCAACGCGATTTCATGCACGAGCGGATGGACGGAGATGATCAAATCTGGCGCAAATTGGCGAAAGACCCGGCGCACCGATTTTTCTGTGATGCGGGGAACAATCTCGCCGAGAAACTGTAATAATCCGGGGTAATCACCGCTTTCCCACAATAGCTTCCAGAGCCAGGTGGCATCGTTGGCCAGAAAAGAGTAACTTTTGGGCAGCTGATTTAATGGGATGGGCAAATAGTCCATCAACAGATCGATGATATCAACTCGAAAGCGGTCACCAAAACATTGGGCGAAGCCAACTTTGAGGGCTTCGGCGCTGGCACGATGGCCACCACCGGTATTGCTCATGAGAATGAGAATTTTTTTTTGCTGCATAATATCATTACATAGGCTAGAGGGTGCGTCCTAAGGACGTTAGGAGAATAAAAATTTGCTCATCTGGTAAATGATAAAATGATTCAAACTGCGTTGGCGCGGCTGCCCAATATTAGCCATAATCTAGACTGGTCATGTTTTGGGAACGCCACCCAAAGCTAGCGCCAGATTTAACATTTCGCGCAGAAGAGACAAAGCCGCAAAAGGCAATCTGTGCAGCATCCTTTGCGGTTCTTCGTGGCTAGATAAATTTCGCATGCAATGCGGTCGAAATCGCATTGCTTATCATAACAAATCGTTGCATTGCCGCCAATAATGACAACTGCGCAAATACGACAATTTGCGCAGCTAAAAATTATCATTTATTGACACATATTACGTAGGCCAAAACGTTACACGGAGCACACGGAGGAAACTTAAAGCGACCCTTATGTTTCTTTCTCTGTGAGCTCTGCAGAGGTTTTTTCTCTGCGCCCTCTGTGTAACCGCTTTTTCCTATGGCTGGCGTCTCAATAAGCCCCACGCGCCTGCAAGACTGCGGGAATTGAACGTAATAGGATGCCCCAATCCATCCCGACACTCCAATTTTCCACGTAGTAAATATCCAGCAACACCATCTCGTCAAAGGTCAAATCGCTCCGCCCACTCACTTGCCATAAACCAGTCATGCCTGGATTGGCTGAGAGGCGTTTCTTATGCCATTCTTGATAACGTTCGACCTCTTGGGGCAGATTCGGCCGCGGCCCAATCACGCTCATTTCGCCACACAACACATTGTAGAATTGGGGCAATTCATCCAGGCTAAACCGGCGCAAAATTCGCCCGACGCGGGTCTGGCGCGGATCATCGCGCATTTTAAAGAGCGGACCGCTGGCCTCATTGAGCGCTGCAACGGTATGCCGTAGATCGTGCGCGCCGTTGATCATCGAACGGAATTTGTGGCACTGGAATAACTTGCCATTTTTACCGACGCGCGTCTGAGAATAGATGATCGGCCCCGGCGAATCTAGCCGAATGGCAATGATAATCAGCACCATCAGTGGCAGCAACAGCAACCCAAGGATCGCAACCAGCACAAAATCGACGATGCGCTTGACAATAAGATTCCAGCCCTGAATCGAGACTTCGCGCGTGCTAATCAGCGGGATGCCATTCAACTCTTCGACATGCAGTTGATTTTTGGTCAGCTGAAAGAAATCGGGCACAATTTGTGCCCGGATATGATACTGCTCGCAGATGCGCATCAGCCGTTGGATCGTACGATGGCTCTGCCAGGGCAGACAGATAATGACGCTATCGACGCCCCCTTTTTCAATGATCTCAGCAAAATTATCAACCGGACCCAACGCCTTGAAACGGCCAATATCATTGTTGCCTTTGGCTGGATTGTCGTCGACAAACCCGACCAATTGATAGCCTAAATCGGGCCGCGCGGCTACGGTGCGCATGACCATGCGCCCGATATCGCCGGCACCCACCAATAAAACCCGCAAGACGCCAATCTCATAGCGCCGCAGATGTTTGCGCCCTAGCATGATCACACAGCGGCTGGTGCCTAATAAGACGGTGATGGCCAGGGGTGTATAGAGAAAGATCAGGCGACTATAGAGGAGTTGGCTCCACGCCAGATTAAAGACGATCAGGATGACAACCCCAAGCGTGGCGGCGGTGCCGATGGCATAGGTCTCTTCGACCAGGTTACGTCCAAACCGGTAGGGATAGACACCTGAAAATCGAAAAGAGAGCAAGATAAAAATGACGAGGACCACGGCGAAGGGCGTATAACTCCATAAGCTGAGCTGATTGGCTGGATCGACAGCCCGAAACCATTGCAGTTGGTAGCGCACATAATACGCGCTCGCAAAGGCGGCCAAGATCAGCAAGGCATCGGACAGAACCAGCAGGTATTTCCACCAGGCTGGATCAACCCGGCGCGCCAAACGCGCCAGCATACTATCTGGATGGGCTTTGGTGCCAGTTTCCGGCACTTTAAGGGCTGGATTGGCAAGATTAATCCGATTCACCGTTGACATGATAGGCTAGTCATGAATGACACACGCTACTTTAGCGCGATTCTTTGTACCGATATACTTTATAATAGTTTATCACACTTCCCTAAAAACAAACTTTCTACTGTTTTGACCGTCAGCTAAGCTTGCCAAATTGGCTCCATTAGTGCGCGATTTGGTCGTAGACAGCGATGGTGGCCTGGGCCGTGCGTTGCCAGGAAAAGTTTTGCGCCTGTGCTAAGCCTGTAGAGCGTAACGCTGCCCGCAAGGCTGATTGATTGATCAATAACGCCAAGCTGGCAGCCAAAGCAGCTTCGTCATGCGCCGGAAACGTCAAGGCGCTGTCGCCGATAATTTCCAGCAAGCTTGGAATTTGACTGCACAATACCGGCGTCCCACAGGCCATTGCCTCTA
>JAPLGZ010000622.1 GCA_026389895.1 Chloroflexota bacterium
ATAACTGGTGCCAGGGCCGGCGCGCAGATTGGCGTTTCTAATCACAGTGCCAGTCGTAGTCGCTTGGCCAAACGCAACCGTAGAGAAATAGAGCGCAAAGAGCAGCGCAACGGCTGCGCCGATGGTGCATTGTTTTACAGATTTGACGGATGTTTGCATGAATTTATTTCACCTTAGTATCGACAGATTGCCACTAAGCCATCCCTTAATTTTAGGGACAGGCGTTCGTTATCAGAGGTCAGCAACCTGCGCATTATTGTCGATCTGGCCAATCTTGTCCATTCCGCCAGTTGCGCAATATCGGGTGCCGCAATACCGGACAGCGACTCAACATAGGCGAAAATATCGTAATAAAGCGCTATCTGTTGTCTACTTTATAGACCAGGTGCCGGCCTTAGACCTTAGCCAATTGCCGTTTAAGCAGGAATAAATCTACTATATACGCAGTTCTATTCTAAGCATTGAATTTCTTTGACACACCAATGTAGCAATGCTACAATGAACTTTAGTTTGTATCTCTACCCTTAAACAAGTTGCTTGAGGGTAACTGCTTGGCCTCCCCAAAGAAGCCTAACTTTTGCTCGCTAATAAAAATTTTAACGCTAAAAAGCCACCCAACGAATGCGTAGTTGCCCCCGATTCAGCTACCCATAGTTATCAATCTAGCTAGTTATCGCACTTCCCACTGTGATTCGTTGGCGCAAAGCTTATGTTCGACCATTGTTTGCAGCAGCAAGTTTGTCGCGTGCTGTAATGATGGAGGATGCAATCCACACGCTGTTTGCTTTATTCAAAGATTTTTATTTAAAGATTTTTATTTAAGGAGAAGAAGGAATGAGTTACGTAGCGAATTCAAAGAAACTCTCACGGCGCGCCTTTATGGCTGCCGTCGGGACAACAGCCTTGGGCGCCACGCTCGTCGCCGCCTGCGCCCCAGCGCCGGCGGGTGCACCAGCCGCATCCACGAGTGGCGGGGCAGCAGCGCCAAGCACGGCCAAAGTCGAAATCCGCGCCCACATGGTCAAGAAGGAAGATGTATCCGACTGGATCCAAACAGGTCTGGATACAAATATTGACGGCTTCAAGGACAAGAACCCGAACATTGATGTGAAGTTGGAAACGATCCCTGGTTGGACGGCAGAATATATCCCCAAAATTCTCTCGTTTGCCGCGGCCGGCACATTGGGCGATTTGGTCTGGTTCCCACCCCGGCACCGTTCCCACATTGCCTGGGGTACACAATACAACGTCGTCACCGACATCAAGCCATTGGCGGATGCCGACGGCTATGATTTGAAAGCCAACTTCTTCCAGGGTGCGTTAGATGTAAACACCTTTGAAGGCAAGCAATATTGGCTCTCCTATATCTCTGAGCCGATTGTGCCAATCATTGCCTACAACAAGACCAAGCTCAAGGAAATGGGTGTGGCAGAGCCGACAGATGACTGGACCTTCGATGAGCTAGCGGCCTGGGCCCAAAAAGCGACCAAGGATGGGATCTTTGGTTATCATGCGGGCGACCGCTCCTATCTGGCCTTTAGCGGCGCACCCTTCCTCCGCCAATGGGGAGTCGAACAGGTTGATGCTGAAGGCAAGAAGATGATCGTGCTGGATAAGCAAGAAGAGTTTGTGAAGGCGCTCCAGTATGACTTTGATCTGACAAATACGCTGAAGGTTTCACCTTCGCCCTCGGCTGGCGCCATTAATGACCCAGAACTGTTTGGTGGACAGAAGCTTATGGCGGCCGATATTTGGCCCTTCCGTATTCAAATCTACCCGGCCACCTTCAAGGACTTTGAAATCGGCTTTGTGCTGACGCCAGTAGGCAATAAAGGCGACAAGCGCCGCAGCATGTTGAATGAGCACGTCTTCGGCATTACCACGTCCTCCAAGCACACCACCGAAGCTTTCAAGGCGCTGACCTGGTTCTGCGGCAAAGAAATGAATGTGCAAGCGCTTGTGCAAGGGCACAAAGGCCCAATCGCCCGCGCCGATGTATGGGCGGACGAACGCGTCTACAAAGTGCAACCGACCTATACTAAACTGCGCCCGATTATGGAAAGCATCGAAGCCGACTTCACCGTCGCCAACTTCCGCGGTGAAGAGTATGACAACACCTTCCAAGCGGTGTACGATGCCATGATTCTGGGGAAAATGAAACCAGAAGAAGCAGCCAACGAGATCCAAAAGCAGTGTCAGGCTGTTTTGGATAAGGAACCAGCGTAAGTTTCGTTACCAGTTGCCAGCGATCAGTTATCAGTCGTGTACGCCTAGCCACGGATAACTGATCGCTGCTTACTTTTCACTTCTTTTAACCTATGACAGCCCAACCTATCACCTCAACCAGCACACCACGCCGGCGCGCATCCTCTATGCGGCGGCGTGAGGCGATCGAAGGCATCCTCTATACCTCGCCGTGGATTATTGGCTTTATTGTCTTTGTCGCCGGCCCCCTCATTGCGTCACTCTATTTAAGCTTTACCAAGTATAACGTATTGCGCCCAGCCAAATTCATCGGCTTGGAAAATTATGTCGTTGCTCTGACCAAAGACCCTCTGTTTCTGCCGTCGATTGGGCGCACCTTTTATTATGCAGCCTTACTTGTCCCCCTCTCCATGATCGGTTCACTGGTCATAGCCATTCTGCTCAACCAGAAGCTAGTGGCGACGACAGCTTGGCGCACGATGTTTTTCCTGCCGACACTGACGCCATTAATCGCCGCCGCGCTGCTCTGGCGTTGGATGTTGAACCCCGATGTGGGCTTGGTCAATTATCTGTTGGCGCAAATTGGCATTAAGGGACCGGGTTGGCTTTCGAGCATCGAATGGGCGATTCCAGCATTGGTGATCATGGGCTTGTGGGCCAGCGTTGGCGGCTCGCGCATGATCATCTTTTTGGCCGGCTTGCAAGATGTGCCCAAAGAGTTGCTCGAATCGGCGGAAATTGATGGGGCAGGCACCTGGGCAAAGTTCTGGAACGTCACCCTGCCGCTGATCACACCGACGATTTTCTTTAACCTCATTCTGGGCATTATCTTTGCCTTGCGCACCTTTGAGGCCGCCTTTATCACCACCAATGGGGGGCCAGCATATGCCACTTGGTTTATTTCACTGCATATCTACCAAAATGCCTTTGTGAGCTTTGATATGGGCTACGCATCAGCACTCTCGTGGCTCCTTTTCATTATTCTGATTGTGTTCACCTATCTCCAGTTCAAGCTCTCGGGCAATTGGGTTTTTTACGCGGGAGAACGAAAATAATGGCGCAAGTTCTGCAACAACCAGCCAGCCATTCGGTAACTATCCACACTTCGGCTAGGCAACCAAAGAAAATGGTGAAGTATGTCTTGCTCTATCTCTTAGTGGTGATTGGTGCCGCCGTTTCCATGGTGCCCTTTGTGTGGACCTTTCTCAGTTCTGGCAAGGACATCACCGAGCTTTATCGCTATCCACCGACTTGGTGGCCAGAGCATATGCGGTTTGCCCAAAACTATGCCGAAATTTTTAAAGTCGTGCCTTTTGCGCAATGGTTTGTCAACACCGTCTACGTGACGGCGCTCTCATTGATCGGCACAATCCTATCGGCAACCCTGGTTTCTTATGGCTTTTCACGCTTCCGCTTTCCAGGCCGGGATCTTTTCTTCTTCATCACCTTGAGCACCTTGATGCTCCCCGCCGAAGTGACCTTGATTCCCACCTACTTGCTCTTCAAGAACTTCAACTGGATCGATACCTATTACCCGTTGATTGTGCCGCTCTGGTTTGGCGGTGGCGCGTTCAATATTTTTTTGATGCGCCAATTTATGATGACGATTCCGTTTGACTTGGATGAAGCGGCCAAGATCGACGGTGCGAGCAGTTGGCGGATTCTCTGGCAAATTATCATTCCACTCTGTAAGCCGGCCATTGCCACCATGGCGACGTTGGGGTTTATCGGTAGTTGGAATAACTTCTTGGGACCGTTGATCTTTCTAAACACTGAATCCAAGTACACAGTGGCCGTGGGTTT
>JAPLGZ010000493.1 GCA_026389895.1 Chloroflexota bacterium
CCGCAACGCGCGCCTGAAAACGCTCTCCCCAACGGGCCGCGAGCAAGTGCAGCAGCGTTTGTTCATCGGTGCTTAGTTCATTCACATGGCGCTGCAAGAATCTGTCTAGCGCCTGACGTGCGTGCGCTTCGTTGACGCGTAAGCCTTGACCATCAAGCGCCTGCGGCATGCGCGTCACGGCTTGCTCGGGGGTCAAGAAGGCTGGCGTCAGCAGTTGCGGATGCTCCCACCAATGGGCGTGTAAACTGATGAGCACGTCGGTGAGGCTTTCCAACCAAATATCAGCCACGGGTAATTGGATGGGCATATAATGCTGGGCCAGATCTTCGATACACAATAAACAGGTCTGGGTTTGTGGATCGTCGCTGCCGCCATAGAACGTGGGGACGGGGATTTGTGGCATTTGCGGCGCAAGATCCCGATAGAAGCGGAGTTCAAGTTGACCGCTGCTTGTGTACCACTGCGGCCCAAATTGTTTGCAGATGACGGTTTGGGGCGCCCGCACATCTGCGGCTGGCGAATAGGTTAGGTGAAGCCGTAGGATGGCGTCAGCGTACCCTGAAAATCGCTCGCTGATGGTGATGCTCGTCACGGCCCCGGTAGTCAGCAGACCCGACTGTTGGAGCATGCTGGTAAGTTGCGTGGTTGTAAGTAAAGTGGCGGCAGGCGAAAGCTCATCTAGCTGGCCCAAGCTATACCCCCTCAATAACGATCTCTTATATTGGCCCGTGGCCCGATTTTTATTATTCTTTGCGTCAAATTTTTAATCGGGCGTCACGGGAGTGGCGATCTCACTTGTCTTCGGTTGCCGGGTGCAAATCGCCCGGGGTGTTGATGACCTGGCGCGTATATACCAGTTCGGAGAGGATGGCATTGGTAGCCAGTTGCGCTTCACGCACTAATAACAGGCTGCCGTAGAGTAGAGCACAGGCTCCCGCCAACCCTAATAGCACCGGAATCCAGCCGTAGCGCCATTGAAACAGGGCGACGATGCCAATCGCAATGCTCGTCATCACCAGGAGCCCGATGGCCGCATAGAGCGTAGTCATGGCCGTGCGGAGGACAAGCAGGCGCTCGGAGAGGCGAACCAACTGATCAGAAATTAGTTCACGTTTGCCCTCGCGGACTTGCACGGATGCATTTTGCAAATCCTCTGCTTCGCGAGTGAGCCCCCGCACGCGGTCGATCACTCGGCTGAGCCGATTTGATGTTGAAAGCACCAGCGTGCCGGTCGCCGAAATCAGCACCGCCGGGGTAATCATGGCACTGAGCACTTCGGAAGGTTTCGGGAAATCGTTCATGCACCCCTCATGGATTAAGCACTGCCGATAATTTCTGGTCCGCCTGATAGGCCACGTCAACAACGTCGCCTGGCTCAAAGAGCGCGATCAGACCTTGCACGGCCTCTTTTTTGGTCGCTCGACCAAGCTCAGGCATTAAAAACACCCGCTCGGCAAAGTCGCCTAACTCTTGAACAACCCATTCATAGCGATAGTAGGTGAGCGCCATCCAATCGATCACCGCCGGTCCATAGCCTGTTAAGAACAGTGCCTCGGTTTTTGCAGCAACGGTGCTCCCGATTGTTGACCCTATGACAAACATGAGATCGCGCTCTTTGGGCGCGCAGATCGATTGATCCCAATCCACAATGAATATCTGCTCGGCCTGATTCAACAGCAGATTGGCAGTATGGATATCGGCATGGCACAAGACGAAGGGCAAAGATCGCTTTTGCAGCAGACGCCCCAACGCTTCGGTGCGTTCCACAAGCTGTTGAATTTCCGCCTGCTTGCTTTGCCAAAACGCCGCCAGCTCTTGCTCGAGCCGGTCTGTGTGATCGCCCACCGGCGGGGTGGCGAGGAATGTTTTCACAATGCCAACCCATTTGGGACTGGGGATAAATGTCTCCTTAGGCACTTGCGCCAATAAAGGGGCCGATAGCGTCGTTGTATGCAGCTTTTGTAAGAATGCCCCCAATTCAACCCATTGCTGATCCGATAAGCCATTGACCATGCCGTTCACCCCTTCAAGGAACGGGTAGAGCAGTAGTACATATTCATCGACTCGTTGCCATAGCTCGTGCTGCCGCGTCGGGAGGGGCGCGACCACTTGCGCCAGCCCTTGCTTGTGGAGCGCATGGGGCACATTGACGCTTGCTTCGTAGAGGCTTCCTTGCTTGACTTTGAGAAAATAGCGCGCTCCGGTATCCGTCCGCACTCGATAGACCGAGGCGCTTGTGTCATAGCCAATGGGCAGAAAATCCAGGTCGATGACGGGGATGCCGTAACTTTCGCGTAGACAAGCGATAATTTTTTCGAAGGGCAGATTAGGTTTTTCGAGCATAGCGATTAACTTTGTTGTCCAGCTACAGCAAAAATTGCCCGAATCAATAGGATGTTTTTAGGCTTTAATTCGGCCTACTGGGCGTAATTCGTGGCAAGGCATTTCTAATGGCTCTGTTGCTACAAGTTACCGTTCTCCATTGCCACCAACAGATCCATCTCTGTATGCACGGGGTCGTCGGCAACGAGTTTGGCCAATTCTTCAGCTTGGATCTGCGCGTCTTCGCGCACAGCGGCCTCATCAACTGTCAATACTTTGCCATCCTGCACAAGGACCCGCCCAGCCACCATCACGGTTTTGACTTCGTGCCCGCTGGCGGCATAGACCAGGTTCGGCACAATATTACGCACGGGCGCTTCAAGTACGGGGGTGAGGTTTAGCGCCCGCAGATCGACCAGGATCAAATCCGCCTGTTTGCCAGGTTCAAGTGAGCCAATTTCGTCGCCAAGCCCAATCGCACGCGCCCCTTCAATCGTCGCCATGCGCAACACCGTCCAGGCGGGCATGCGCATGGGATCGCGATATTTAATTTTGTTAAACAGCGCCGTCAGCTTCATTTCATTAAACATGTTATTACAATTATTGCCGGCCGCTTGATCCGAGCCGAGCGCCACCCGTCCACCGGCTTGCCGAAAGACGTGGGCCGGCGGCACGATGCCATCAATGATGCCAATGCTGCCCGAGCAGAGCACCATGCTGGCGCCGCTTTGTGCAATCATCTCCGTTTCATCATCGGTCGCTTCGGTCAGGTGAACGGCCAACAATTGGTCGTCCAGGTAGCCAATCTGCTCCAAATATTGGGGCGTACGTTTGCCATAGCGGATCAGCATCTGCTCGATCTCCCGATCCCCCTGGGCGACATGCATGTGTAGCATGAGGCCATCGCGGGCGGCCAGGCGCTTTACCAATAACAATTGCTCGCGATCCAACATATCGGGCGCTTGCGGGCCAAACATCACCGTGATGCGGTGATCTGCCGCGCCATGCCAGGCTTGGGCAAAGGCGACTGCTTTATCGATCGCCTTGAGACCTGCCTCAGGATCCAACGGATAGAGATCACCGACTTTCCAGCCAGCCATGCCGCCTTCGGGCAGCGCATTGATTGTTGGGGTCAGCCGCGCGCGTACGCCAATATCTTCAAAAATTTCGGCCCAACCGGGCACTGGTGTGGCATAATCGCCAAAGGTGGTGGTGCCGGTTTTGAGCGCTTCGACCACATTCAGGCGGGTGCCGGCCAGCGCGGCCTCGGGTGTGAGATGCCGCGCATAGGGCGCCAGGGCTTTTTGCATCCAGTTGGTCACATCTTGGGCGACACCGCGCGCAATAGCCCACGGCGTGTGCATGTGGGCATCGATCAGGCCAGGCAGCACCGCGCAATCAGTGGCGTCGATCGTTTGGCGGGGTTGAAAACGCGCCTGTAATTCAACCGTCGAGCCGACGCCAACGATCCAACGGTCGCGTACAGCTACGGCGCCATCGGCTATATAACCGACGCCATCACCTTGCATCGTGAACAAGTGGGCATGAACAATCAGGGTATCAATAGATTCAGGCATGGCGAGTTAGGGTTCCAATCTAGTAGGTTTGAGCATAAAAGCCCAGTGGGTGTGAGCATTTCTGACCATGAATGTTATAATAATTCCGCTAGCGTTGTCAATCATTTAGTCGGATAACGGGTCAAATTGAGTGATAATGGACACCTTATTTACGCAAACAGACACAGAAAAGCTTCAACAAGTGGCCGAAAGGATCCGGCAGATCTGTATTGCAGCGGCGATGGATGGCTATGAAACGGCGGCCAGTGATGGCCTCTGCCATGAAGGTGCCTGGGAAGCGGCTATAAGCGCCATGCAGACCGTCGAACTTGTGACGCTCCTTCAAACGACATTGGGCGACCAGAATTCCAGTCGATGACCTTCGGGGTCATGCAGGTAAAAGACCCGCGCCCCCCACTTGTGTTCGCGGATCGCGCCCGGTGCTGCGCCGCAGTCGTGCAAACTTTGCCAGGTTGTCTGAAGATTGTCTATCTGAAACGTCAAGGTAAGGCCTGCGCCGGCGCTACTCTTGATCGTGGCGCGTCGCTCATCGGCTACACTGAGGCGCGCCGTGTCGGTGAGCAAAAATTCCACAAACCAGTCTGAAGCAAAATTGACCGGCAACTTCAGACATTGCTGATAAAAATCCACGGTCGCTTGCCAATGATGGCAATAGAGGATCGTGTTGGTCGTTTGAAAGACAAATGGTGTAGGCATAAGGCGTTTTGGTATGACTTCGCACGTTGAGGGGTAGGCAAGCCCCACCCTAACCCTCCCCAGGGAGGGAACTGTTTGCTGGACATAGTGACCAATGTATTCCCTCCCTGATCGATCCCCTCCCTAGGGGAGGGTTAGGGTGGGGCTTACGCTATTCAATTATCTTATCTACCACCAAATCATCAGAAAGAGCATCCCATGCAAGCTGATACTGTACTATATAACGGCAACATCCACACTATGGACGAACAGACGCCGCACGCACAAGCCGTTGCGCTGGCCGGCAACCGAATCTTGGCGCTTGGCGACAATGATGCCATGCGGGCCCTGTTAGCACCTAACGGCCAGGCCGTTGATCTGCAAGGTCAAACGGTGGTGCCGGGTTTTACCGACGCCCATATCCACTTTCTGGGCTATGGCCTGAGTTTGCGGGAGATCGATCTGATGGATGTGCCCACACTCCAAGAAGCGCAACAACGGATCGCCGCGCACGCCGCCACCACACCTGCCGGGCATTGGTTGACCGGTCGCGGCTGGGATCAATCGTTGTGGGCTGGTGGCACGTTTCCAACTTGGCAGGATCTAGACCGGGTCACGCCCGATCATCCGGCCTTTTTGCGCCGTAAATGTGGACATGTCGGTTGGGCCAACCAGCGCGCGCTGGCCTTAGCCGGTATTACCACGACTACCCCTGATCCGGCTGGCGGCGAGATTGAGCGCGATCCACATACGGGTGAACCGACCGGCATTCTCAAGGAATTGGCGATGGATCTGGTGGGCCACTTGCTGGCTCAACCGACCGAAGCGGAAGCGCTGGAGGTAATCAAGGCGGCGCAGGTGCAGGCCCATAAGCATGGCATTGTCGGCATCCAATTGATGGGCGGCGATTCCTTGCCGGCCTTGCAAACCCTGCGCACCAACGGTGAACTCAAGTTGCGCGTCACCTATAACATTCCAGTTGATCAGCTAGATGCCGCGATCCAACTCGGTTTGCGCCCTGGCCTGGGCGATGAATGGTTGCGGATTGGCGCGGTCAAGTTTTTTGCCGACGGCTCATTAGGCGGGCGCACGGCGCAGATGATCGAACCCTATGAAAATGAACCCAATAATCGCGGCATTGAAGTGACCACGCGTGAACAGATCCACGAATTAGCCATGAAAGCAGCGCATGCAGGAATCCCGATCTCTGTCCACGCGATTGGCGACCAGGCTAACCGCAATGTGCTCGATGCGATCGAAGCCACCCACAAGGCTGGCATTGGCCTGAATTTACGGCATCGCATGGAGCACGCCCAAATTTTACACGTGGATGATCTGCCGCGTTTTGCGCAACTGGGCGTGATCGCGTCGATGCAGCCGATCCATTGCACGCAGGATATGCGCATGGCGACCGCGCATTGGGGCGACCGTTGTCGTGGCGCGTATGCCTGGCGCAGCCTGCTCGACAGTGGCGCCAAACTAGCCTTTGGCTCGGATGCGCCGGTAGAAGATTTGAATGTGCTCAAGGGTCTCCATGCCGCCGTAACGCGCCGGCGCGCCGACGGTTATCCCGGCCCGGCTGGTTGGTACGCCGAAGAATGTTTGCGCATGGAAGAGGCCGTTTACGCCTATACCGCCGGTGCGGCCTACGCCATTGGCGCTGAGCAGACCGAAGGCAAAATCGCCCCCGGTATGACCGCCGATCTGGTTGTCTTGTCGGAAGATATTTTCTCGAGCAACCCAATGGCGTTGCTCGAGACTGAGGTGGTTGCGACGATGGTGGGGGGCGAGTTTGTGTATACAGGTGAGGGATTCTGAGGCGATGCCTGAGCAAGCTTATTTTTTGTAACTACAGAGTTTATGTTGGCATCCGGTCAAACGTGCTGGGGACGACGGGGCAAACATGGCGGCGCTATCTCTGCTCGCGCAGTCGCAGTCTGGGCTGGTTATACCAGGTCGATGAGAAGGCAGGGATAGAAGCTAGACTTTCAGCGCGGCAGCAGACACATTCGCAACGCTACGACCAAAAATCGCGAAAAAGAGCAAGCCGGCCAATACGCCCAGCCCTGCCAAACTAAACAAAGTGACAGCCCCCCAACGCTCTAGTACCAAACCACCAACCAGCGCCCCGATCACACCGCCCAGCCCCATAATAACGCCCGTTAACAGTCCTTGGGCGGTCGCGACTAACCCGCGCGGGGCAGCCAGTTCACTGGCGTAGGCCACGCTGGCTGCCCACATCGCCGAGAAGGTCGGCCCATGTAGCAGGCTAATCGGCAAGATCCACCACGCAGCGGGCATCGTCGCATAAGCAAAGACGCGCACAACCTGGCAGGCGAGGGCGACCAGCAAGACCCTACGTGCCCCCCAACGCTTCAAAAATCGATCTGCATAAAAGAAGCTGGGAATCTCGCTCAGCGTACCTACCGCTAAACTATACCCCATCAGGGTTTTGTTCCCACCGAGTTGATCGACATACAGAAACAGATAGCTGTTGATAATACTCAAGGCAATGCTGCTACTAAAAACCGTGAGCAGGAGAATGTTCCATTGCCAGTCGGCAAACAGATTCGCGGCCCCTTGCCAAAAGCGCTCGCCAATGCTGACCGGCGTAATCGGCAACTGACGCGCCACCAGGAACAGCGCACTCATGAAGACCAGAAAGGTCAAGAACGAGTTGTGTAATCCCCACCGATCGACCAACATCCCACCCAACATGCCCACTGCGCCCCAGCCAACGGCCCCCCAGAGTCGAAAGCGCCCATAGCGAGCGCGCTGTTCCCCAAGCATGACCAAGACGCTATTATCGATCAAGGGCATCATCGGCGCCGTGAACAAGCCAAAGCCAATCGTAATCGGCAACAATTGAGCCAGGCTGGTGGCGGAAAGAAAGAGGATCACGATGCCAATCGTGCCCATGATCATCAGCAAAAGTAGCCGTTTGTGCTGGCGGGTAGCATCGGCTAAGGCCCCCCAGAGCGGAGCAGCAAGCAGGGTGATCAGTGGGTTGATGCCAATCAGGAGCCCAATCTCGCTGGCGGTTAGCCCCAGGTGGGCGTAGTACAAGGTGAGAAACGGCGTAAACCCGGCCATCGCAGCCGAATAGCAAAAGTACGCCGATTTCGCAACGGTAAACTGGGAGAACATTGGTGTGGTAACATTGGTCGAACTTGATTATGTGATTGGCATCAAATGACTCGTTGCTCTGTGTTTTAATGTTTTCTAGCTAGGCTGAGGACGTGGCCTCCTCGGTGGCCTTTTTCCCCTGCCGCTTGCGTTTTAGTTGCCGCATGCCATCAATTAACTTCTGTAACTGTTCCTCGCTCAAATCGTTGGCGCTCTGTCCTTGCCCGCCCGTGATGCGTTCGATATTGTGCTTACTCACTTGAACCCATTGCTCGCCATATAAGTCGTGACCGGCTTCATTGAATACCGTCCGCAACGTCGCCAGCACGGTCTCCGCGTTGATGGCAGGGGGAGGTTCAGCCTCGGCCTGGGCGGGTGTCTCCTCTTGATGCAGCGTCTGCTTATCGAGTGGCGGGGCCTGCGTTGGTTGACTGGCAAGCGGTGTGGGTGGTGACGGTTGACCTAGCAGGCTGGCCAGGTGGGTTTGGGCGGCGGCGGTGAACTGCTGGGTGGCGGGGTTGTAATCGACCCAAGCGCTGGGCAGAGTCTCTAAGTCGCGCCCCAGCCCAAACAGAACACACGCCCGCTTGAACGCCTGTGTCTCAGCCAGCGCGCTGGCGCGCTCAGGCCGTGCGGGCTGGCTATCCAACTCGCCGGTACTACTGCGGGTGACGCCATGAATCGTCAGATGACAGACCAGGCGTTCGCCCCACGGGGTATACGTAACGGACCATGCCAAGCCGCATACCTGATCCAGCCGATTTAAGTACGCACGTAACGTGACGGAAGGCACGGCCAGGGCTTTGGTTTGGTCTTGGCTAAGTCTGTCCACTTGCCATTCGATCTGATCGACAGGAAAAGGCTGGCTCAGTTCGTGAAGAATATTCTCATTCATTCGTCATCCTTCGCCCGGCTACCACGCCGCCAGGCTGGCACACATAACGGCGTGAGATCACTCCAGATAAGCAGTTGGCATGATTCACAGATGTGCGATTTCCTCGTTCTATCCTACAGTATACCTTAAATGTTTTCGTCGTAACAAGCCATTTTTTACGTCTTTTGACGGCTGGCCTAACGGCGGTTTTTGTCGATACGCCTGAAGAACGTCGAGTAATGATGAAATATACGGAAACAACAGCCGGTAGCCACATGGATTACATCAAATTTTTTGATGATTTAACGAATGATCTTGGTTGACGTTGTTAAGCTTGGCTATCAACCCTGGCTGACGCAATTGCGATGCCGTCGGGCAGCACGCGATTGGCATTCGGGCCGGTAAAATAGAGCCGTTTGAAATCTGGAGCTTCGGCGTTGCGCACATCGTGGAAGCCCCGCTGGGTCAAGAACGGTTCAATCTGGCCTTGATCGATCCCGAAAAGATAATGCTCGCCCGTTACTCGTGCGGTCCGCATCATCATTTTGACCTCGCTGCGGCTTGTGTCACGCAGCAGTTCGTTGTAGTAATAATCAAAGAT
>JAPLGZ010000384.1 GCA_026389895.1 Chloroflexota bacterium
TCTTTTGGAACGGAAAACCAATCGCCATGTTATATCGGGTCGGGATCAGGCATGCCTGATCCCGACCCGATATCACATGGCGATCTACAGCAACTAGACGCCGGTTAGGAAACGCGCCCCCTGCAAAATGCCATCTTGCTCGGTATTGGTTGGGCCGTTGAAATTGGAATCTTCCAATTCAATCGAGATCCCGCCCTGGTAACCCTTCTCCTGCAGAATATTCATCACCTCGACCCAGCGCGTGATGCCGTGGCCGGGGATCGTATAGCGCCAACTGTGCGCGCCAAACGAGATCGGCTTCATAAAGGTGGCGGGCTGCTCCGTGCAATATTCATATTGATTTTCGGTCAGGATTTCCGTATCTTTACCATGCGCATGAAAGACGCGGTCGCCAAATTCGCGCAGGAAGCGCAGCGGGTCGATGCCCATGCGCAACAAATGTGAAGGATCATAGTTGATGCCCATCGCCTTGGACGGGATGGCAGAGAAGAGGGCGCGGTACCCTTCGGGCGTGCAACAAAGCGCGCCCGGACCCGGCCAGCCTTCGATTACGATCTGCGATTCATACTTTTCCAGAATCGGGGCTAATTGGCTGAAGCTGTCCACCATATATTCGAAGTTTTCGGCACGGGGCAGTTGCGGTTTTTCGGGCAACATCACCAGGAAAAAGTTGGTCTGGCCCAGCGCTGAACATTCGTGGATAAATTCGGCATTGTCTTCGACGGCCTTCTCGCGTGTGGTGCGGTCGGGCGAAATCATGCCCTTGGTCTCGCGCAAGTCAACGGAGCCAATGCGCAAACCGGCGTCGAGCACCTTTTGGCCGATCACATTCGCATCTTTGCCCAAGTCAATCGCTTCCAGGTCATTTTTCTTGGCCCAGACGATCAGGCTATCAATATCGCGCTGCCATTCGGTGCCGCCGCGGCGAAAGCCGATGGGGTAATTACCAGTCCGTGTCTTCATAAAAATTTTTCTCCTTGGGTATACTTTTTAATTTTGTCCAAATCTAATTCTAAACCCAAACCTGGCTTGTCGGGAATTGCCAACAGGCCATCGGCGTCCAATTGCCACGGCTCAGCCACAATGTCGTCGATGTAGGGCGAACCAGTCAAATATTCCACGAAGTCTGTATTGGCAAAGGCAGAAGCTAATTGCAGATCGGCGGCCAGACCAACAGCCGTATTCCAACCATGCGGGATGAATTTTACACCGTTTTCCTCGGCCAGCCAACCAATGCGCCGCTCTTCGCTGATGCCGCCCACCTTGGTCACATCGGGCTGGACAATATCGAATGCGCCCCCTTGCAACCACGGCTGAAAGGCTTGGCGGCGCGTCAACACTTCACCGCCTGCAATGGGCACAGGCGCTTCCCTGCGCAGTGCAATGTAATCTTCGAGCGCATCGGGCTTCAACGCTTCCTCGAACCAGGTGACAGCATATTCTTTGAGCATGTACGAGGTGCGCAACGCCCACTTATAATTGCCGCGCCAATAGGCATCACTGCCGCCAGCATCGACCATCAGCCAACAATCTTCACCAATGGCATCACGCGCGGCGCGCACAATCGCTTCGTCCACCTTGTCACTTTGGCGACCAAATGGCCCCCAACCCATTTTGAAAGCGCGGAAACCTTGGGCTTTAACTTGCAACAGATGTTCGACCAAGCGCGCCGGTTCGTCCATCAGGA
Organism: Chloroflexota bacterium; assembly: GCA_026389895.1. Taxonomy (GTDB): domain Bacteria; phylum Chloroflexota; class Anaerolineae; order Caldilineales; family Caldilineaceae; genus JAPLGZ01. The sequence continues at coordinate 1,688 of JAPLGZ010000384.1, forward strand.
TCGAGGCATACGGCCGCACGCGTTCCCGGTAACGCCCGCCCAACAAACGCCCCACCGGTTGCCCCGTGGCTTTGCCCAGAATGTCCCACAAAGCAATGTCGATGCCGCTGATCGTGTGCGTTAGTGAGCCACCGCGCCCCAACCAGAAGGTATTTTGATGCAATTTTTCGCTGACGCGTTCGGGTTCCAGCGCGTTCTCGCCTTTGTAAAACGGTTCGAGCACAGCCAACGCGCTCTTCACCAAGCCATCGTTGGTAAAGACGCTGCCATAGCCTGTCACACCTTCGTCGGTGAGGACAGCGACGAGCGTGTGAACACATTGGTCAGATTGAATCTCTTCAGACCAGCCGCCTTCCGGCGTGGCCCCGCGCAGCCCGACGGCGCGGATTTCACGGATTTTCATGGAATTTGCTCCAGGTATAATGCAGATACATGATGACAGATACGCCTGAAAAGCGGCGCTAATTTGTGAATTATACTTCAAATGCAAGCCAGATGATGAGCGCGCAAAAAGCTTGGCGTTATGACTTAGAGCGTTGACGGCGCAAGATGATGGCATTCCGAAGGGACCGATAAATCGAATAGCGGATCATTTGGCCACTTGGCTTTTAGCTTTTCCACACAACCAATCTTATGGCCAAATAGTAACTCAGGCTCCAGGCGACACTTGGGACACGTGGATTCAAACACGCTTGGATGATCGTGACTTTCGAGTCAGTATTCGTCGTAATTTCTCTAGTGACGAGAAAGCCGAACGATCAAATACGCGTGGCGCCTTTGGCTCACAGTTGAGAATGTCTAGCGTAAAAATTCAAGAATTGACGTTACCCAACAATCCATTCAGTGTCTTCCCCAAGATCCACGCCTTATCCCCTTCTGGCACAAAGGTGCAATGCGTGCGAAAAGCCTCTAGCGCATGCTTGTATGTCATAAAAAAGCGCACCACCGGATAATCTGACCCCCAACACATGCGATAAGGGCCAAAGTGTTCATAGAGCGAACGGATCACCCAATGGGTGTCTGAATAAGGATACTCCCATTTCACCTGGGTCGCATAGGCGAAGCCCGACAGTTTGATGTAAATATTGGGCAATTTGGCCGACGCCAATACCTCGTTGAGGGCCGTATGGGGCGGCGCTTCCTGGGCCTTCACGCCAGCCAGGTGATGACATAAGATCGGCATTGCAGGAAAGCGCTCGGCTACTTTGCGGATTGCGGCTTGGTGGTGCGGCGCCCCCGCGATGCTAGCAATCAGATTAAATTGCTCGGCTACTTTGAAAAAAGCGATCCCTTCATCACCGTAAAGCCACGCGCCGTCATCATCGTGCCGCAGATAATGGGTAAATCCCTTGATCGGCCAACGCTCGGCAATCGCACGCAGGCGATCCGCCGCACCCGGTTGATGATAGGTGGTCGACCACGAACAATCGACATCTGGGAATTGGTAGAGCCGGTCTTGGTGTTGTGCTGCCACTTCAGAAATGTAGAGATTATTTTCAGGATTGTGGTCAATCTGTGCGCAGATGATCACAGCCTTGTCTACCCCATGCAGATCCATCTCGTTAAGCAGTTGTTCCACGCGCCCGCGCGATTCCGGATCGGGGACAGACGGCGTATAGGGCCAATAGGTCCAGGCATGGCAGTGACTATCGATAATCATTGGGGTTCCTTTGCTTGTGTAAAAAGTTAGATGGCCCCACCCTAACCCTCCCAGGGGAGGGAACTGTCTAGTGGACAGAATGAGTTACTTCTCTTGTTCCTGATCGGTTCCCTCCCCTGGGAGGGTTAGGGTGGGGCCCGTTGCTCTCACCAAGTGCGCGAATCGGGCACATCCAACCATTCACCACCGCGCCGGATCGATTCTTGACTCACCAGGCCGGGCAGTGTCATGTCCATTGCTTCGTGAATTCCAATCGTCGGGGCCTTGCGGCCTTGCACGGCATCGACAAAATCCATGACCTCAAAATAATCACCACCGCCATGACCTGCCGCCAACGCTTCTGGCGGCGGGTTGCGCCACATTTCGGGCAGAAATTCTGCTTCAAATTGCTCCAGTGGCACCCATTCGTTCGGATCTTTGCAATAATCTTCTAGCCAGACCCAGTTGCCCTCACCTGGCCGACGTGCGCTTTCAAAAGCACCTTTGGTTCCTTGCAGCGCATAATTGGTCATAGAGTGAGGCCGCTTGGACAGCATATCCACACGAATGCGCATCAGCTTTTCGCTGGCCGTTTTGCACGACAACTGCACGGTATCTTCCATCGTATGTTCGCGGTCGGTCCAACGACCAGTGCCAATACAACTGATGCGTGCGGGGCGCTCTTTGATCCATTGCAGACAGGGTCCAAGGCTATGGGTGGGATAGGTGGAGCCGTTGACGCCGACTTGCCAGTAATAGCGCCAGGTCGGCCCGCCGGTCGCGGTGTGATGCATAGACGAAAGCTCATGAATATATTCCCCTTCAGCATAATACGTTTCGCCAAAGAGGCCCGCTTCCACCATGGCCTGCACGAGTACACACGCTTTACGATAGATATAATTTTCAGCCATCATATAGATGCCCGAACTCCGCTTGCACGCTTGCACCAGCCAGCGGCATTCGTCAATGGAGACGCCGGCGGTCACTTCGCTAAGCACATGAATATTGCGTTGCAAGGCGGCCATCGAGTGCGCCACATGATAATGCATCGGCGTCGCCACCACCACGATATCTGGTTTGGCTTCGTCCAACATCTTTTCATAAACGGTATAGAGTTGCGTAATCCCTGTCGCCTTACCCATCTCAGTTAAGGTGGGTTCATACGTGTCGCATAAGGCAACCACTTGGGTTTCGGGGTGGCTTTGGAAGGCTTTAAAAAATGAACTCGAACGGCGTGCGCCGGCAAAGGCGACTTTGAGATCTTTGGACATATTTTCTCTTCAGCTTCTTTCTAGGCAGAAATGCGCGCATCCACTCGCTGTAGGCCAAGCAAACATCAACTTGCACAGTTCGTTTGGATGCGCTGAAAATAAAACTATTGGCATTTACTTTGTCAGGTCTCAGAGGCTGTGCTACACTGCGCAGAATTCTGAGCGTATCACCATTCAACAGGTTCACAAAACAATCACAGAAAAACAATGACATCTTCTACTCATTTGCTGCGCCAACGTCGGGCTCAATTATGGGCAGCACCTCTGCTCCTGCTACTCGCATTCTGGCTACAGGGTTGTTCACAAGACCTTGCTGCCGATACAACGCCGACAGTAACTGCCAGCCAACCTACGCTGGTCACCATTGCGCAGGCCACCGTGACAAACACGGTTCTGCCCACCAAGCGACCAACTACTGTTGCAACGGCCAAACCAAGCAAAAAACCGACCAAGACTCCGGCCCCAAAGGTTACCCCGAAGGCGAAAGCAACGGCGCAACCAGCCGTCACGGCGACACCTAAGCCGCGCCCTACAGTCAAAGCAACACCGACACGAAAACCTAAACCAACCAACACGCCTGCCACCGCCGCACGAGCAGGCCCCGCTGGCATGGCCGTCGTCACGATTAGCGAATTGCCACCCGAAGCGCAAAAGACGGTCAAGTTGATTAAGCAGGGCGGACCGTTTCCTTATGCGCGCGATGGCATCGACTTCCAAAATCGCGAAGGACTCTTACCGCGCCAAGCGCGCAGCTATTACCATGAATATACCGTCATTACCCCTGGTTCCGCCGACCGTGGCGCACGACGCATTATTGCGGGCAATCAGGGCGAACTTTACTATACTGACGATCACTACGCGAGTTTTTCCTGGATAAAACAATAATGCAAATTGCAAAATTCGTCTTAACAAACGCCCGCCCACCGGCCATTTATCGACTCCATACGCGCGCAAAACCGAATGTTGTGCTCGACGGTTTGGTCGATGCGGATTGGCGCCATTATTACCTGGATGGCCACAAAGTTTATGATAAGCCCAGCTTTTTAAAAGAATCGGCCAAGGCGCTGCATTTCCCCGATTACTTCGGACAAAACTGGGACGCTTTCGAAGAATGCATTCGTGATCTGCCGCCCGCCAAAGGTTATGTGGTGCTCTATGATCAGGTGGATCAGTTTGCCATTAAAGAACCCGAAGAATGGCAGATTGCGCTTGATATTCTCTCCAGTGCCGTGGCCTTTTGGCGTAAAACTGATACGCCGCTCTATATCTTTTTCCGCAATACAGGCCGGTGGGCGGCGCGCCTACCACTTGCAGGCTTGACCAGCCAGTAATCAATTGCCGGCTTTCAGAAGGAGAGATTGGCGATTGAGCGATTGAGCAGCCGCAGGAAGTCGCCTCAGCGACTACAAACTGAGTACCTACGGGGGTCAATCAACCATAGAAATGGTCCGATAAAGAGTATCGGGTGGCTGGGTCGAGCCTAATCGCTCAATCGCCAATCTCTCAATTTCCTCTATTACCGCGCCGCCCACTGCATACCGCGCAGTTGAATCTCCTTCGCTTCCGGCACGCTAAAATCGCTGGCATGGTGGCCGAGTGACGAGTAGAAGACCCGGCCTTGCTGCCACATGCGCTTCCAGACCACGGGCATTACCGTGCCTTTGACCCACCCAGCATGGGCACCATCAAAAGTCGTGGTCGCCAGCACTTCGTTGCCTGGATCCACATGCATATAGTACTGTTCAGAATGCATGCTAAAATCTTCGAGACCCGCCGTAATCGGGTCGGTGTGGTTTGTGATATTGACCTTATAGTCGATGATGTTGCCGGGGTGGGCCACCCATTGACCGCCGACCATCCATTGATAGGTGGTATTATTGCGGAAGGCATCCCCCATGCCGCCATGCCACCCGGCTAAGCCCACGCCGCTGGCAATCGCATCCAGTAGACCCTTTTCTTGCTCGCGGGTAATCGTGCCCATTGTCCAGATCGGCACGACCAGGTCAAGCGCCAGCATCTTTTCTTGATCCAAATAGCTATCTAGCGTATCGGAAACTTCTACTTCAAAATCGTGCTCCCGCAAAAGCGGGGCAAAAATATCTGCGCATTGTTTGGGTTCATGGCCTTCCCAGCCACCCCAGACAATCAGTGCTTTCTTCATGCTTGACTCCTCTAAACTAGCTCTTATACATTTTATTTAACGATAATTTTCCGCGGCGTCGACGGGTGCATAACCGACCACTTCGCGGGCATGGCTCAGATCACGATAGCCCCATTTGTTGTCCGACGTGACAAAAAAGATATCATAGCGCAAAGTAGCGGGCGCCGCAATACATCTTTGCACCATTTGCACCGCGTCGCGCTGGCTGCACCACATCGGGAATTCGTTGATATTGCGCGGCAGATCCACGTCATTGACCACGCCAAAACGCAGACAGATTACCGAAAGATCGCTGGTATCCGTAAAATGGCGCGCCAACACCTCGCCAAACACTTTGCTCACACCATATAGTTGGCTAGGGCGCGTGGGCGATTCGTGCGTGATCATCGGCCAGCCTTCGGTCAATTCCTCATATCGGCCTTCGACCAGTGCGTTATAGGGGAATTCGCGTTGCAATGCGGAAACAGTCGCCCCACTGCTCGCATAGATTACACGTTTTACGCCGGCGCGGCGCGCGGACTCCAGCACGTTATAAGTGCCAATAATATTGGTCTGGAGAATCGCTTCCCACGGCGCCTGCAACTTGGCATTGGCGGAAAGATGCACTACCACATCTTGGCCAACAAAGGCCGGTTGAATCGCTTCAAAATCGGCAATATCCGCCTGAAAACAGCGGACGCCGGGCAGATTGCTGCGGTTGTGCGCAGTCAATTCGTAATCATTTTCCAAATGGGTCCGTAGGGCGCCACCGATCAGGCCGCTCATGCCGGTGACTAAAATTTTCTGTTTGGGCTCATTCATCTGTTTTCGCCTGTTGAATATTTTTATGTCGAGCCAATTGTAGGGCGGGATTTATGTGTCCAATTCGCCAGCTCGACGTAAGATATCTGCGTAAAGCGCATCGCTCATATGAAAAGGCAATTGACGGAGAGCATTAAGCAGAGGCCGAACTTGAACGATAAATCCAAGTTGGTGGCCACGTAGTAAAATGCCAAGTGTACCCAGGATCGTTAAATTACTTTGTAATGCACGTCTACGACCTCGACGCTCATCCATGAGCAAAAGATCGGCTCCCAATTCATGGGCAAGCACAATGGCTTCGCTTTCACCTACATCTAACTGGTCTCGCAACAGCTTTACAGCCAGTTGATCACGCACTGGGGTAATAACCATCCAATTATTGAATCGAAATTCACTGAGCCCAAGATTTCTTAAATTACGATCTAGTTCAGTCTTAACGGCGACAGGGGCGTGAACTTGACCGAAAAGCTTCAAAATCAAATCCGTTCTATCTAGCCAAATCAACGCAAGCAGTGTTGATGTATCGCTAACAACTATGCCTGTGGCCATTGACTCGCCACCGCCATCTCGGCATCAAGTTCATCTGTCGTATAATCTAGATAAGGGATTCCTTCTTCTCCGAGGAGACGCAGGAAAGTCAAACGAGATACGTTTAATAATGACGCCGCTTTGCCACTGGAGAGTCGATCTCGGCGGTATAAGGACAGAATATAGGCACGCAATAATTCAACACTCGCTTCTTGACGCGAAACGCCGCTTTCTGCTAATAGTTCTGATGGCAGCGAGACTTGCACAATTACGTTGTGAGTAGAGAGATCAGATGTTGTTAAAGGCATATAAAATCCTCTCGATTGCTTGATAGTTACGCTCATTGTACCACCACCGCCCCACAAGTCAATCGAGTTTTAGGCGCAATAGGCCTACTCAAAGGTTATGATAATGGGATAGAACCGCGGATACGCCATCCTGCGCATCCGCGGTTCTACGACTATTTTTGCAAAGCCCTGAAGCGTAAAATTAACGCAAAAAAAGAACGACCCACACCTTTCCGGTTTAGAAAGATGCGGGTCGCCAAAAACAAATCCCCAAAATCGTCTATTCTACAATCAGGCCAAACTTGTCTCACCCATCAACCAGCGATCACACTCGCGCGCCGCGCCGCGACCTTCGTTGATCGCCCAGACGACGAGGCTCTGACCGCGACGCATATCACCGGCAGCAAAAACGCCTTCGATACTGGTCTGAAACTTGCCATGATCGGCTTTAACATTACTGCGATGATCGCGTTCAAGCCCTAATTGGTTGATCAATGAATCTTCGGGGCCGCGGAAACCCATCGCCAATAACACTAGTTGCGCAGGCCAGATCTTTTCGGTGCCAGGGACATCTTCGAAGGTCATGCGGCCATCGACAAATTTCTGTTTCACCTGAACGGTGTGCAGTTCTTTCAAATGACCCTGCTCATCACCGACGAAGCGCTTGGTCGAGATTGCATAGTTGCGCGGGTCGTCGCCATAGAGGGCCTTGGCTTCAATCTGGCCATAATCAAGTTTATAGACGCGCGGCCACTGCGGCCACGGATTGTCTGGTGTGCGCTCAAGGGGCGGCTGGGGGAATAATTCGAATTGCGCCAGGCTGCGACAATGGTGGCGCAAAGAGGTGCCGACACAGTCGGTGCCCGTATCGCCACCGCCAATTACGATCACATCTTTGCCTTCTGCCGAGAGAAAGTGACCGTTGTTCGAGACGCCGTGGCGGCTGTCCAACAGGTTTTTGGTGTTGCCATGCAGAAATTCCATGGCGAAGTGGATGCCCTTGAGATTGCGGCCCTCAATGGGCAGATCATTTGGCTTGGTCGCGCCGCCGCACAGCACAACCGCATCAAATTCTTCGCGCAGTTTGCTGGCGGGATAATCTTTACCCACTTCCGTATTGGTAATAAAGGTGATGCCTTCAGCTTTGAGCAGATCAACGCGGCGCTGCACCACATGCTCTTTGTCCAGCTTCATGTTGGGAATGCCATACATCAGCAAACCGCCGATCCGATCCGCACGTTCAAAGACGGTCACCCAATGGCCAGCCTTGTTCAGTTGAGCTGCGGTGGTCAAACCCGAGGGGCCAGAACCGACGACGGCGACTTTCTTGCCAGTGCGCAATTTGGGTGGCTCCGGGATAATCCAGCCTTCTTCAAAGCCTTTATCGACAATGGTGCATTCGATATTCTTGATCGTGACCGCCGGGTCGATAATGCCCAAGGTGCATGAACCCTCGCAGGGCGCCGGGCAGACGCGTCCGGTAAATTCGGGAAAGTTATTGGTCCTGTGCAGGCGATCCAACGCTTCGCGCCAGAGCCCACGATAGACCAAATCGTTCCACTCCGGGATCAAATTATTAATTGGGCAGCCAGATGCCATACCATTGATCAATTGACCCGTATGGCAAAAAGGAATACCACAGTCCATACAACGCGCGCCCTGTTGCTGCAACTTAATTTCAGGCATGTGCTCATGGAATTCATTCCAGTCGTTGATGCGCTCTAATGGCAAGCGCTCGCCTGGCAGCTCGCGCGAAAATTCTAAAAATCCAGTTGGCTTACCCATTTTTTCTCTCTTTTCGAAGAATAATGCTTGGAACAGGGATGGTGGATACGGAATTAGGGATTAAATGACGAAAGCACCGTATCCCTAATCCCCGCTCCTTAATTTCCACCGACGCGCGCCACGTTGGTCTTGTTTGATTCAAACGCCGCCATTACTGCCTCATCACCGCTCAAGCCCTCGGCCTGAACTCGGTCGAGCGATTCCATCATCCGTTTGTAATCGCTGGGCATCACCTTGACGAATTGGGGCAACAATTCGTCCCAACGGATCAGGATGCGCCACGCCAATTCACTGTTGGTATAATCGGCATGTTTCTGGATCATCGCCTTCAATTCGGCGATTTCAGCCGCATCTGCCAGTTTTTCCAACTCGACCATCTCTTTGTTACAGTGGATGGCAAAATCGTTGTCCCAGTCCATGATATAGGCCACACCGCCCGACATACCAGCGGCAAAGTTGCGCCCCGTCTTGCCTAAGACAACCACGCGACCGCCAGTCATATATTCGCAACCGTGATCGCCCACGCCCTCTACGACAGCCTGCCCACCACTGTTGCGCACGCCAAAACGCTCACCAGCCATGCCGCGAATATACACCTCACCGGCTGTGGCGCCATACAGCGCGACATTACCGATGATCACATTTTCTTCCGCGCGAAAGGTAGAACCTTCCGCCGGATAGGCGATCAACTTGCCGCCGGAAAGCCCCTTGCCAAAATAATCATTGCCGTCACCTTCCAGTTCCAACGTCACACCGGGTGGAATAAAGGCCCCAAAACTTTGGCCAGCTGACCCCTGAAAGTGCAAACGGATCGTGTCTTCGGGCAACCCTGCGACCCCAAAGCGCCGGGTCACTTCACTGCCCAAAATCGTGCCGACCACACGATTGACGTTGCGAATGGCGACCGTGGCCTTGACGGGCGCACCGTGTTGCAGGGCGGGTTGGCACAACTCAAGCAGCAGTTGGTTGTCAAGCGCCTTGTCCAGCCCATGATCTTGCGGGATCTGGCAATAGCGGCCCACACTTTCGGGTACATCTGGCTGCCAGAGCAGCGGCGAGAGATCGATGCCGCTGGCCTTCCAATGCTCAATCGCTTTGCGTGGCTCTAATTTATCGGTGCGGCCAACCATCTCGCGGATCGTGCGGAAGCCAAGTTTGGCCATATATTCGCGCAGTTCTTGCGCCATCATGTGCATAAAGTTGACCACAAATTGCGGGTCGCCGGTGAATTTTTTGCGCAGTTCTGGGTTTTGGGTGGCTACACCAACGGGGCAAGTATCCAGATGACAGACACGCATCATAATGCAACCGAGCGTCACCAGTGGTGCGGTTGCAAAACCGAATTCTTCGGCGCCGAGCAGCGCGGCAATCGCGACATCACGCCCGGTCTTGAGTTGGCCATCGGTTTCCACAGCCACACGGCTGCGCAAGTTGTTCAGCACGAGGGTCTGGTGAGTTTCGGCCAGGCCCAGTTC
>JAPLGZ010000558.1 GCA_026389895.1 Chloroflexota bacterium
ATCGTCAACACGTTGTTGCTGATGATCTGGATTCCAACTTCTGCCTTTCAAGGGGTTGATCGGGCCTTGGAAGAAGCAGCCCTCGACGTGGGCGCCTCACGGTTACGCGTCTTTGTCCAGATCACCTTGCCGCTGGTGTTACCGGCCCTCAGTGCGGCCATTCTACTGACCTTTGTCAGCACCTTTTATGAGGCGCAGGGGGCGTTATTAATCGGGTTGCCTTCGGTACGCACCATGCCGATCTTAATGTACACCTATATCAACAACCAGGTCATCGTGCAATACGGGGCGATAATTTCGCTCGTCTTATGGTTGCCGTCGCTCGTATTGCTCTCTTTTGCGCAACGCTTTTTGCGTGGCAATGCCCTGGCCGCCGGGTTTGGCGTTTAATCAATGGTTAACGCTGAACGGTTGACGGTTATTTTTAATCATACCGCGCGCACGTCGATGCAGCAACCATTAACCGTTATACTATTCCATTCGAAAAAGCTGATAACCTATGGCTACCCTTGATCTAATTAACTTACGCAAAGAGTTCGGCACCGTTGTTGCCGTCAACAATATTAACCTCAATGTCGGTGATGGCGAGTTTTTGTGCTTTCTAGGGCCATCGGGTTGTGGGAAGTCGACGGCGTTGCGCATGGTCGGCGGTTTTGAAGAGCCTACCTCGGGTGATGTGCAGATCGATGGCGCCTCGGTGGTGCAAATGTCACCGAATCGTCGACCCACGGCGATGGTCTTCCAAAAATTCACCTTGTGGCCCCATATGCGCGTCTATGACAACATCGCCTTTGGGCTCCGCCTACGCCGCATGCCCAACGGCGAGATCGATAAAAAGGTGAATGGCGCGCTGGAAATGGTTGGCCTAAAAGCGTACGGCAAGCGCTATCCAACACAACTTTCTGGTGGTGAACAACAACGGGTGGCCCTGGCGCGCGCGATTGTGCTGGAGCCGAAAATTCTCCTGCTCGACGAGCCGTTCAGCAACCTCGATGCGCTCTTACGGGTGCGCTTGCGCGAAGAGTTGCGGATGATCCAGCGGAACATTCATATCACCGCGATCTTCGTCACCCATGACCAAGAAGAAGCGTTGAGTCTGGCCGACCGCATTGCTGTGATGAACAAGGGCCAGATCGAACAACTGGATAAACCGAGCCAGATCTATTCCTCGCCGCGCACGCTCTTTGTGGCCGATTTTATTGGGGCGATGAACATCCTGCCAGCAACGCGCGCCGGTGACCATGTCCAGATCGGGGAACGTGGTCTGCCTGCGCCGGATGGTCTGACCAATGGGCCGTTGACGGTGGCGATCCGCCCCGAAGATATTGCGATTGTGCCAGCCACAAGCACCAACAATGGCACCTGGCCGGGGCAGATTACCCAACTGAGCGATTTAGGCCACTATCGCAAAGCGTTTGTCGATGTCGCCGGTATTGGCGCCCTCAAACTCTATCTGCCCAAGTCGACCACCGTCGATGAAGGGGATGCGGTGACGCTTTATCCAACCCGCTATCTGGTCTACCCGCAAGACAAGCCTCCCGTTGAAGTCAAGCGGACGCTATAACAACAGGCAAGCCAGTTGCCAATGCTCCCCGTGACCGAGGTCTCTCGGCTCTGCTTTGCGCGCTATTGTAGGAGAGGGAAATTTTATTATGCTTCAAATTGGCGCAGCGGTTTCACCCGCCCTCTTAGCCTTGCTCGACAAACAAGCCATCGACATTGATACGATCACCGTTTATGGGAGCCAGAGCCTCCATCTGCTCCAACGCGCCCTGGCCCATCGCCCCGTGCTGCTCCACGATGTCTCCAATACCTTCTGGCTGAATTATGAAGATCCCTTCGCCGATATCGCCACAGTAACCAAGGCGCGGGCGATGCTAGATGCCGCAAAATCCCCTTGGTTCTCGACCGGCATTGGCGCCAGCGCAGAGCCACAGGGCCACACGTCACCCTATTGGCGCGGCGCCGACAACAGCCAGTTACAGCCGCGCGAACGGGTGATTCAAAATATCACCACACACGGCTTACAGTTGCAAGCCTGGGCTCGTGTGCCGTTGCTCCTCGAAAATTATAATTATCACCCCACCAATGCCTATGAATATGTCTGTGAACCGCTCTTGTTCAGCCAATTAGTGGCCGCCATTGACTGCGAAATGCTGCTTGATCTTCCCCATGCCCGCATCAGCGCCTATAACATGCACTGGGACGACCCACGCCACTACCTTGCCGCCTTGCCGCTAGACAAAGTGCGCGAGATTCATTTCAACCGCCCGCACTTTGACGGAAAGCAGATGCTCGACTTCCACCAATCGATCCAAGCCGATGACCTCGATCTGTTAGGCTGGGTGATCGAACGCTGCCCCAATGTACAGGTAATCACGCTGGAGTCGGACGCGCCAAGTGAAGAGGCGCTGCTTGAAGAGTTCAGGTTGTTGCGGAGCCTGCTCACTGATGCATGAACAGTCGATTCCTCCACCTTCCGTTGCTCAACTCGTTTACACAGGCCAAACTGTACTGCCTGCTTATTGCCGTTTTTACCCAAACAAGGAGAAATCATTATGTTCAAACGCATTTCGTCAGAAGAAGGCCACGTGAGTATTTTAGGCGCAACACTCCTAGCCGCCATTGGCATCATCGTTTTGGCTTGGGGCGCAGTTGGCGCAAACTCAACCTTCGTTTGGATCGGCGCCATTGTCGCGGCCGTGATGGTAGTGGCGCAATTTGTGCTGGTTCATGCCGAAATTGGCAACTTGTGGGCGAAGATTGATGCCTTGGAGAAAAAAGGAAAATAGAATTCACAGAGCCCCCAAAAAGTATTATATGGCACACAATGCGACAGACCAAGTGAGTTCACTTGGTCTGTCGCATTGATAATGGGATCAGAATTTATCTAACGAGGCTACAGCAGGCAAAGAAGGCCAAAAATACAAATGTTACACCGTTAACAGGTGGAATTGCCCGCCTGGTTTCTTTGCATCTGCGCCACTTTGCGGCAAAATGAGCGGATACATTTATCGATCAGCAAAGGAATCCATGATGGAAAACATCTTTCAAGAATGGCAGTGGCGCGGCCTCGTCTACGATCACACCGAAGGCATCGCCGAATTACTGGGCAAAGAGCAAATTACCATTTATAACGGCTTTGACCCAACAGCCGACAGTTTACACGTTGGCCATCTGGTGCCGATGGTTGGTCTGGCGCGGCTGCAACGCTATGGACATCATCCGATTGCCTTGGCTGGTGGTGGCACAGGCATGATCGGCGACCCCAGTGGCCGTTCCGCCGAACGCAATTTATTATCGAAAGAGACCTTGGCCGAAAACGTCGAGAAGATCAAAGTACAACTGGCCTCGATTCTGGATTTCGAAGTCAAAACCAATCCCGCCCGCCTCGTCAATAATTTAGATTGGCTCAGCCAGCTTTCGATGATCGATTACCTGCGCGATGTGGGCAAACACTTCACGATCAACTACATGCTGGCCAAGGATTCCGTGCAATCGCGCATCGAACGCGAGGACGGCCTTTCCTATACCGAATTCAGCTATATGTTGTTGCAGTCCTATGACTTTTATCATTTACACCAAAATTATGGCTGCGTCTTGCAGACCGGCGGCAGCGATCAATGGGGCAACATCACCGCCGGGACGACTTTCGTGCGCAAAGTGACCGGCGCCACCGCCCATGGCGTGGTCTACCCACTGATCACGCGCGCCGACGGCACCAAGTTTGGCAAAACATCGGACGGTGAATCAGTCTGGTTATCGCCGGAACGCACGTCCCCTTATCAGTTCTACCAATTCTTCTTTAACATTGAAGACGCCAAAGTGGTCGAGATGCTCTGCTACTATACCTTCTTGAGTCAGGCGGAAATTGCCGAGTGCCGGCTGGCTGTGCAGGAACGCCCGCATCTACGCGAGGCACAACGGCGGCTGGCCCAGGAAGTAACGCGGTTGGTACATGGCGAAAGCGGGCTGGCGAAGGCCGAACAGGCCAGTACCGTCCTCTTCGGCGGCGAAATCGCGGGTTTAAGTGCGCAGGAGATCCAAGAGATCTTCGCCGCCGCACCCTCCACGATGATCTCTGCAGACAGTTTCAGCGGCGATGGCATGCCACTGGTCAACTTGTTAGAAACAGCGGGCATCGCCAAGTCGCGCGGCGAAGCACGGCGCTTGCTCGAAAGTGGCGGCATCTACCTCAACAACGTGCGCGCCACCGACGCTGGCCGGGCGGTTACCCTGAGCGAGAGCATCGAAGGCAAATTCCTCGTGCTGCGTAAGGGCAAAAAAGAGTACGCGCTGGTACAGATTGGGTAAATTATCTACCAGGTACAGAATGTATTCCGCACCTGGTAGATAAAACGGGTTGATAGCCTAGTCGGCCTCACGTGAGTTAAGCATCCCCTATTGTTGGTTCGTGCTCTATCATGTACAATATGGCTAGCACCGTGATCGTCAATCTCATTCAACTGATGTGAGTAACCTGATGAATATCACCCTAGATCAATGTGTAATCCCTGAAAAGGGGATGGTTGAATTGAAAATAAATCGCTCGTTCGAAATCAAAGTAACAGCTGAGGAAGCGCGCCGCAAGGTCAATCTCTGGCTGATGAACGAGGTCAGTTCTCTGATTGGGGCAGAAGCGCCAACACTTGTGATTGGTGAACAGGTGGTCTGGCGTGTGCCCGCCTGGATCGGTTTTCCCCATACAGGACGCGCAGATACGGTCGGAACGATTGATGTAGATGTTCAGACAGGTGTGATGGATAATACGCCCGAACGCCAAGTAGAGATCGAACGCTGCGCCCAAGCAGTCGCGGCCCGTATGCCTCGCTACCAGCCTCGCCAAGCAATGCCTAACCAATATCTGGCAAAGAACGTGCCATCAGCGCCGAAACTTACGCTAGATGAGGACGGAGCTGTTAAATTAGCCAACCTTTCAGAATCTCACTAAGCAATGGCGCTGCTCCTTTTGCCTGTTCCCCATCTACAGCAACGCGCGCCAGGTGATTGTCTGGCGGCCTGCGCAGCCATGATCCTTATCTATTTAAACCTTCCTGCCGATTACAATCGCCTACTTAAATTACTGCGGATTCAAAGTGAGATTGGCACACCCGCTTCTAATATTCGCAACCTTGCGCAATTAGGGGTTGATATAATTTACGAGCAAGGTACATTGGCTATGCTGGCCAGTCATTTAAATAAGGGTCTTCCCTGCATTGTCTCGGTGCGCACCGGCGAACTACCCTATTGGCAAGGCGAAAATCTTTTACACGCTGTCGTTGTCGTTGGGCTGGATAAACATGATATTTATCTCAATGATCCTGCATTTCCGAATGCGCCAATCCAGGTTATGCGGGGTGATTTCGACCTTGCTTGGCTTGACCGAGATGAATTTTATGCGGTGGTAAGTGTCTCTAAGTAGAGGGATGAGTATTTGTCCGGCTTGACGATCTCTAATTTGATGATCACTAAAACGCGATTTACATTGCATGGAATAACCGTAGCATAAATGGTCAATACCTGAGCCGAAAATCTTATGAACGATCAACATTTGCAACGCGTGCGTACGCTCTGTATGGCCCTGCCCGAAACAACGGAGCGCCTTTCGCACGGCGAGCCAACCTTCTTCGTGCGCAACAAGGTATTTGCGATGTTTGCCAATCATCATCATAACGATGGGCGTATTGCGGTGTGGATTCCGGCGCCAGTGGGTGCGCAGGCCATGTTGCTCGAAGCGGAGCCTCAGAAATTTTTCAAACCGCCTTATGTGGGTGTACGGGGCTGGATTGGCATCGAGCTTGCGCACATTGACGATGAAGAGTTGGCCTTTCATTTGTGCGCGGCGTGGGAATTGATTGCGCCGAAAAAGTTGCGGGCTGCTCGGTCGAATGAAAGTCATTGATGCATCCAGCCTTGCCTTTTTAGCTCTCCTCTACAATTCAGTGGTCACACTGGCCACGTGATCTATCGTTGACCTGCTCGCATTTCGAGCTTCGCCAAACCGACCTCAGCACCGCGGTCAATGGGAGCCCCCGCTCTCAATTCATTTATCTTGCCAGATGCACAGCGCTGGGCTACAATCCAAGCGCGCCTTGGCAACCCTGGTTGCCCTGGGGCACAAGGTAGTTTGTCTTGTAAAAGTACCAAAGCAATGAAGGGAACCCTATGGTTGAGCATAGTGCAGCTGAGACCGAGCCAGTGGCCTCGGCGTCTTCGCAATTTTGGCAGCGGACATTTGCCGCCTTGCAATCACCTAACTACCGACTCTGGTTTATTGGGCAATTGGTGTCGGTGGTGGGCACCTGGATGCAGAGTACAGCGCAGGGCTTTCTGGTCTTTCAGTTGACCCATTCGACGGCCTATCTTGGCTACGTAGGTTTTGCCGGTGGCGTCCCACCGTTGCTGCTGATGCTGTTTGGCGGTGTGATCGCCGACCGGGTATCGCGGCGCAATCTCCTGGTGATCACGCAGAGTACAATGATGTTGCTGGCGCTGATCCTGGCCGTGTTGACCTTTACAGGCTTAGTGCAACCGTGGCATATCGTCCTGTTAGCCCTGGGGCTTGGCCTGGCCAACGCATTTGATGCCCCAGCAGCGCAGGCGTTTGTGCTCGAATTGGTTGATCGAGAACAATTGCCGAATGCGATTGCGCTCAATGGCAGTCTCGGCAATTTGGCCACGGTGATCGGGCCAACCGTGGCGGGGTTAACCTATGCGGCCTTTGGCGGAGCATGGTGCTTTACAATCAATGCCATATCATATATTGCGGTGATCGTGGCGCTCTTGATGATGCGCCTGCCCGTGCACGTGGTGGTTCCGCGCACCCAGTCGGCGCTCGTCCAATTAAAAGAAGGGGTGCGCTACACATTCGCCCATCCGCTCCTGCGCACCTTGATGTTTCTCCCGTTGACTGGTGTGCTATTTGCCGCCACCTATGCCACACTGCTGCCAGCCTGGGCGGTGGAGGTGTTGCATGGCGACGCAACGACCAATGGCTTTTTACAATCGGCGCGCGGGGCCGGCTCACTGCTAGGGGCGTTGATGATTGCGGCCTTGGCGCATTGGGGTGGTCAGGGACGTTGGTTGACCATTGGCATGTTTGTCTATCCACTCTTCGTCCTCATCTTAGCCGGCACCCGGACGACCGGGCTCTCGATGCTGGCGTTGATAGGATTGGGGTGGGGAGGCATGGTTTTTTATAACATGGCCAATACCTTGTTGCAGACCCATGTCGCCGATGAATTTCGCGGTCGCGTCATGAGCATCTATTCGCTGATCATGTTTGGCGGTATCCCACTGGGGGCGTTGTGGGCTGGCACGTTGGCGCACTTTATTGGCGCCCCTTGGACGCTCGTGGTAAGCGCTATCATTGCATTGAGTTTTGGCGTATACTTCTGGGTCACCGCCCCGCAACTACGGCGGTTGGTGTGAGGACATAAGCGACATATGAAACCCCATTCGTACCAAAGGGAGAACAAGTAGGTTCTTCTGTCCACCAAACGGCTCCCTCCCTTACCAGGGGAGGGCGGGGGTGGGGTTGCAGTATACATGCTGGGGTGGGGTTGCTTTTGCCATTACCCACGAAATTATCGAATGACAGATAACCCCCACCTAGCCTCCCCCTGGTAAGGGGAGGAACTGATGAGGAAAGGCGATCACAGAGCGTTCTGTCCACCAACCGGCTCCCTCCCTTACCAGGGGAGGGCGGGGGTGGGGTTGCCCGCTTCAACATCAGCTTGAAAAATCAGAGAATAACAATCTCCAATCTTTTCACAGACCAAGGAGGAAACAATGCCAGTTATCACAATATCAAGATTGACAGGCAGCGGCGGGGCGGCGATCGGCCAACTCCTCGCCGAACGCTTGGGCGTCAGTTATCTCAACACCCAGATCGTCCGTGAAGTTGCCCAGCGGCTGGGCATCTCTGAGGCCAGTGCAGCCGAGCACAATGAGCGGTCAGAGGCGTTTATCGAGCGCTTGGCGCGGGTGTTGGCGATCTCTAATCCCAGCTTTGGGACAATTAATAGTCCAACCATGGCGCTACCCTTTGAATCTACCACCGAGGCCTTTGTAACGGCCACGCGCCGGCT
The DNA here is from genome assembly GCA_026389895.1 of Chloroflexota bacterium. Classification (GTDB taxonomy): domain Bacteria; phylum Chloroflexota; class Anaerolineae; order Caldilineales; family Caldilineaceae; genus JAPLGZ01. The sequence continues at coordinate 8,091 of JAPLGZ010000558.1, forward strand.
CGTGTTGGAGGCCGCCCAAAGCGGCAATGCCGTGATCTTCGGCCACGGCGCACAGTTTATTCTGGCACAGCGGCCAGATGTGTTACACGTTCGTTTCTTTGCACCACTTGCGGCGCGCGTCGAACGCGTGATGCGCCGCACCAAGATGAGCCAAGCGGAGGCGGAACGTTGGGTGCGGGAGGAAGATCAACGACGGGCAAATCATATCCGCCAATTCTACCAGGCAGATTGGCACGCGCCCGATCCATTCCACCTACTGCTGAACACGGCGCGCTGGGACGAAGAGACCTGTATCCGCCTGGTGATGGCGGCGGTTAAAGAGTTGGAGCCGCCGCTGCGTGGCTAGGGTCAACTTCGCAAACAGCTAGCCATCATGCCCCACTCGTCGCCTATTCTGCGATAGGCATTGCCTCGCCAATGGGGTAACTCTTGCCGGAGCGCATCGTCGCCTCCGCGTCCCGATCCGAAATTGCCAACGAGAGCAGCGCCCCGATTAGGGCGAGCGTAGCCGCGGCCAAAAATGCGGCATGATAAGCCGACAGATTCGGCTGTGCTAGCCCACTGGCATCGATCCGTGTCGTGCCAATCGCGGCAAGTACTGTGCTTAGCAGGGCGACGCCCAGCGCAGAACCGAGTTGGTTCTGCGCATTATAAAGCGCCGAGGCGCGTCCAGTCGCGGCGGAGGGGATGTTGGCAAAGGCCGCCGTCTGTCCCGACAAAAACACATAGGCCATCCCCGCGCCGGTAAAGAACATCAGCGCCCGGATGATCCACAAATTGGTGGTAAGCCCGATCAATGACAACAAAGTTAGGGTAAGCGTCACCCCAAGCAGCCCCCCGACCATCAGCCGCCGCGGCCCAATGCGCGGGTAGAGACGCGCGACGATCTGCGAAGAGAGCACCACGCCAATCGCTTCGGGAAACGTGGTCAACCCTGAAGTAAGCGCTGAGACCTTGAGCACCTCTTGCAGAAAGAGCGGAACAAGAAACAGCACACCGAGGAAGCCAGCGGACGAGAAGAGCGAGACCAGATTAGCAGTGCGAAAGAGGCGGTTGCCCATCAAACGCAGATCGATCATCGGCTCCGCACTGCGCAATTCGACGACAATGAGCGCGCTCAAGGCGACCAGCCCCAAAATGGCTGCACTGAGAATGCCAAGTGAAGTCCAGCCATTGGCCGCGCCCTCGGTCAATGCATACATCACAAGACCAAAGCCAATGCCCGCCAACAGAAAGCCGGCCACATCAAAGCGGCCAGCCGTCGGTTCCCGGTGTTCACGCAGCCAGATCAGCCCGAACAAAAAGGCCGCGAGCCCAATCGGCACATTCACAAAAAACACCCAACGCCACGAAAATTGATCGACCAACCAGCCACCCAGCACCGGCCCCACGGCTGGCGCGATCACGGTCGGGATAATCAGAATGCGCGTGACCCGCACGCGTTCTTCGGGTGGAAAAGTGCGGAAGAGCATGGCCGTGCCCACCGGGGTTAGCATACCAGCCGCGATCCCCTGAAAAACGCGCGCCGCAATGAGGGTTGTGAGGCTGCTGGCCAGACCACAGAGAGCCGAAGCCACGCTAAAGATCACCAGCGCCGATAAAAAAGTCCGCTTGGTGCCCCAACGATCACCGACCCAGCCAGACGCAGGGATGCTCACGGCCAGGCTGATCAGATAGGCCGTCACCACCGCGTTGACGGCAGCGCTCGATGCTGTAAATTGGCGATGCAGCGTAGGCAGCGCCACATTCACAATGGTCGTGTCCATAATGCTCATAAACAAGGCCGCGACAAAGACAATACAGACCGCGATCTTAGGCTCAATTCGAAAACGCGTCATACCCCAAACTCCTCAAATAGAAGCGCAAATTAAACCGGTCACAAGCAAGGCGCTTCCCTCAGACAGCTTATGCCGGTTGATCAGGCTCGCCAGGATGATGATCGTTACCCCCAAAACAGAGTGATTTATCATTCCTTCGTCTAAATCTATGCGATCTTGCCTAAGTTTACAAATTATCTGTGCTAGAAATACGACCGTTGCATAACCCAATCAGCCAGAGCTACATCGATCCCCTAGTAGTTTTTATCATAGCCTTTTAGGCGATAATCCGCATAATGGCCGCTAGATCAGGCTGATAGAGATCACCTGACCGAGCGAGCCAGCGGCCTAAACGGCGAACCGCAATCAATCCACTCGTGATCAGGATCCGCCGCATAACATCCGTCGGGAGGGGAGTGATCTCCCCATAACCATCCAGCAAAGCTGGTAATAGATCTGGATTTTCAATCTGAAAGTGGCCCAGGTCATACCATTGGTTGGCACCGCGGATTTCGCCAAAGTCGATGATACCTGTGTACTGGCCATGCTGCTGATAGATATGCGTGACATCGAAGTCGCCATGCGCTAACACCGGTGGCTCTTCACCCAACAAGGCCACCGCTTCAGCCAGCATCAGACGGACCGCCGCCAGGGCAGACGGCGCCAGCACGCCATGTTGCTCAAGCACCGCACAGGGTTCGGCAAAATCCCGTTGAAGCCATGCCGCATAGGTGGTGTATTCTGCCTGCAACTGATCAACCCACGGTTTATCCCGTTGGATCCAGCCAAACTTGTCTACTTTGATGGTGTTGATATATGCCAGTTCGCGACCGGCCTGCCGGATCACCGGTTGAACATCGGCAGAACGCGCGCCATAGCCAATCGCCTGGCCGGGAATTTCGGTCGTCATCATCACAGAGCGCTGTAAGCCTGGATGGTAATGCTCAAAATAGACCACTTCTGGCACGCGTAAACCTTGCGTGCGTAGGATGGTATGGACATAGACTTCCGGCGCGAAACTGGCGTCTAGCTCTGGCAAGAGGCGTAGATAGAAGCGACGTGCAGATTGATGGATACGGTAAACCTCCGTTGATTGCCCCTCACGCACACGTTCGATGGTCAGAGGCTCGGTTGTGGCCAAGATAGACTTGACCAAGTGACTGAGGATCGCCTCGGTTCCCGCAGGTTGTTTATGTTCTGACATGTATTTTAGCCCCTTTTGAATCAGGTTCGCGCTATGCAGAGAGTGTTTGTACAATGGCTTGCAACTCCGCTTGCGCCCGGTCAACGACATACTGCTCGCCCCGCCCCGCATGCCAGAGGGCCACATTGCCGAAATACATGGCTTTGTAGATCTCTTCGCGCAGGCGCACATTGGGAGTGTCGGCTACTTCGCCATAGCCCTCCCAAAACGCGGCCTGTACAGGCTGCGACGCGAGTTCATCGCGCCGAATGGCCAGCAGAAACATTGTCCAATCGGCCAGCGGATCGCCCCACCAGGCGCGGTCGGCGTCCAGAATGCCAACAAGTTTGGGGCCAGCGGCGTTCCGCTGCACCAAAACATTAAATGGCCAGAGATCGCCATGCAACAGACAGGGAAGCTTGATTTCATCCAAAACGGCAACCTGGGCGCGGGCGATGTCAAACGCGGCCATAAAATGGGTAACGTCAAGTTGGTTGGCCAGCATCGCCTGCACGGTCTGCTCAAAATGATAAAACACGGTCTCGCGCCAGGTTGCGAATTGCTGACCAGGCGCGAGCCAGCCAAACTGGTTGCCCGTTGTCGCATGAATCTGCTTGACAATGGCGCCAAACTGTTGCCAAAGTTGCTCATTCTCCGCCGGCAATAGGCTTTCCTCCAGGCCATCCCAGCGTTCACCGGCGATGAAAGTCTGGAACATATAATCGCGCGCAATAATCTGATGTGTGAAATCAACGGCCAGAATTTTTGGCATCAAGGTTGCAATCGAGGAAAAATAAGGCTGAATCGCAACCTCGCGGCGCATTAACCACGCATCTTCCCAGTTCGGCTCCACCTCTACGGGCGGGGCGACACGCAGGATAACTTTTGTCGCGTCGGCTAACTCAACTAGATAGGTTGCATTAAAGGTGCCGCCGGCCAGTTCCCGAACAGTGCGCACAGCCACATGGGGACCCAATCCACGTTGACATAAGGCCAAAATCTGCACTTCGTTTAAGGCCACCGATGCGTCTTCTGAATCCTGCGCCAATGTAATATATTCCATAATATCTTTTATTCCTCCATCCGAGTCCAGCGCCCGATAAGCTTCTGGAGTGGCGCGTGCCAGATGAGGTTGTGCCCACTTTCGGCAAAGCCCGCCTGCTCAAACGCCTTGATCATAGGAAAGTTCTGGCAGTCGGTATCACAGTAGATCTGCCAGATCCCTACCGTTTGCAAAATTGCTACGGTTTTAGCAAGCAGATCGTAGCCATAGCCGTGGCCGCGCTGTTCTGGTACAACGCCGATATAGTAGAGCGTCGCTTCGCCTAAATTCCCCCTATAGTTGCCCTGAAATAAGACCGACTGGATGTAACCGACCAGTTTACCATCTTTGGTGTAGGCCAATTGCCACCAAGCCGGCTCATAGGTAAAGTGTTCACCAACAGTTTCAAATTCGTGGCGCACCCACGCGTGCAAATCAAGCTCACCGCGCGCCGCGCGCGCTACGATTGCCTGTTCAACGCGATCTAGGGTCCCGATATGCGCCCGTGCAATGACATCCAAGAAAGTATCAACGTTTTGCTCTAGCAGCGAACGGAAAACAAGGCGCGTGGGGACAACCAAGGGCGGACGTGGTTCCGGCCAGACAAAGACTTGTTTTTCTTGTAACAGCTCTAAACCGAGTTGCTCAATCACAGTTTTGTTCTTGGCAAAATTCTTGTTAAGCGTATTTAGATGGCTGCGTAGGTGAGTAATCCCCGATTCCTTCATTTGTTGCAAGCGCTGGTGCAATGGAGCAGGCTGAGCTGTGGGCGATGGATCAGTAAACAAGCGAGCAAACTCATCGAGATCAGCTTCTCTGAGGTTATAATTGTTCATGCACAAACTCCTCGTTTTTTTGTTTATCAAGAATCTAAAATAGAACAAAAAAGTCCAAAATAAAACGGTCACAGGTGAATTGAACACCTGTGACCGTTTAGACAGAGCGCCAGCGAAGCTAGCCGTAGGCAACCTTTGCCCAGCTACTTCCACTTTTGGTATGTCAGTTTAACCCGCCAATCAAAACAGCCACAGGCAAGATGCACTGTAGCTGTTGATCGCGAATAATTTATACAATTTTCAAAACTTTATGTCAGTTAATTGTATAAGATTCCTTTATCCACAGGTGCATCCTGTATTCTTTTGTATTCATGGGTTGCACCTCCTTATTATTGAATGAGTGGCGTGAATAAAATAGTTACCAGTGTAACTTATCACAAGCACCATGGGCTGTCAATCCCCCAAAATCTGAGTTGCCTCAAACTCATTTTGAAAACTGTCGATTTTGGCCGGGGTCATTCGTCGTATAAGTGTAAGCAAAAAATAACCCGCAACAACAAGGAGAACGAGATGTCTACTCAGCAGAATACAACGGTATCATTGCTCCGCAAACAGATTCAGGGCGCCCACCAGCTTTTGCAGGGCACAATGCAGAGCGTCAACGCCGACATGGCGCACTGGACGCCCGACGGCATAGCCAATCCGATCGACGCCAACTATGCCCATGTCGTCTTGAGCGAAGATGGGCTCATCAATGGCCTGTTGAAGGGCGGTGCGCCGCTTTTTGCCACCCAGTGGGCGGGCAAGACCGGCGTCAATCAGATGCCACCGAGCCCCGATCCAGCCCACCCCGGCTTTCCGAATTGGTCAGGGTGGGCGCATGCGGTGCAGATTGACCTGCAAGCTCTGCACACCTATGCGCAAGCAGTCTTTGCCGCCACCGATGAATATCTAGCCACTTTGCAAGATGAAAATTTGCAACGCAAAGCGGATCTCTCGGCGCTTGGCTTGCAGGAGGCCAGCCTGGTCGATGCGTTAAATGGGGGTGTTCTAAGCAATACCTACACGCACACCGGAGAAATTGCCTGTCTAAAAGGTTTGCAAGGCGCGCAAGGCTATCCCTTCTAGTCGGCGATCCAACTTTGTCAACATGGGCTGCGTTTGACGCCTCTCTTCCCTGCGGAGGCGTCAAACGCAGCCCATGTAATCGCTGCTTGGAAGGCGCCTTTACACAATGCCAATTTCACCCGCTCGCCGGCAGTTGTAGTGTAATGCAAGTCGATTTCTCCGGTGTGCTGGCGACATCTAATGTGCCGCCAACCACAGCCAGCATCGTGCTATGTAAGGCCAAGCCTTGGCGACTACCTTGTGACCCATCGGCGCGCATTTGCAGGCCGATGCCGTCGTCTTCGATCTGAAAGCAGAGACCATCTTTATCCTGCAATACGAGCCGCAAATGCAGCGGTCGTGCGCCATCAGCCCCGCGACCATAACGGGCGGCATTGCGAATGGCTTCACGGGCAGCGTAGAAGAGCACTTCAATGGTCAGCGGCGGCAAGGTCTGTAAACGCTGCTCACCACTGGGCTCAATTTGCCAGGCGATATGATCAAAGGCTTCTGGCAATTCATCGGCCAGCAATTGGCGCAACGCCCCAATCAAATCAAGGCCAGCCAGGGCAGGAGCCGAACGGGCCGGCATCTCGCGCAAGAGATCGGCGAGTTGGTGGTGGACGGCGATCAGCAAACTCGTCACCTCGGGGATGGCCGACGGCGTGGAGCTGCTCAAGGTCAACAGCGCTGTATGCACCTGGGGCAAAATATCGTCATGCAAGACGCGCCGGGTGCGCCGATCCAAAAGTTGGCTTTCGGTCAAACGCTGCCGTTGTAATGTCATCAAACTGCGCGCAATTTCGGCGCTGGCGCGCGTATCGATCAGGCGTTCGCCACTGGCGCGCGCAATTTCGATCTCTTCTTGGGTATAGAGGCCGTTATCACGTTTAGGCCCCAGCAAAAAGAGACCGATCAGGCCGCGTTCACTCCAAAGCGGCACGGCCCAGAGCAGACCATCACTTTGTTCTGGCGCCAATGGCAAACAGACCGTATCCGGCGTGCGTAAGGCCGCCAATAGACTGGGCAACCAGGGGAACTGCGCTGTTTGTTGTTGCGGATAGGCCAACGCTGGCCCGACGAGCGGCGCCAATGGCCCCAGCGCTAGTAGATAGGCGAGACGCACCCCCAAAACATCTTTACAGAGGGCATAAAAAGGGCCGACAATGTCGATTTCGGAGGGCGCTGGCAGCCAAGCTGCGCGTTCATGCGCTTCCCCATCCGCGCTAATTTCATCGGTGGGCAACTGCAGCAATTGTTCATATAGATGTTGGCTGCTTAGAAATGGCCGCAGTTGCCGAATATAATCTTCGCGGCGCGCATAGGCCCGCCAGCTTAATAGCGCGTAAAACAGGGTCATCAACAGGGTCGTCAGCAACAGGGTATAGATCGGGCGCACGTGGAGAGCAAAACTCAGGCCAATCACAAGTCCAAAACCCCAGGCCAGCACAATGGCATTCCACCAGTTGCGTTTTAATTCAC
>JAPLGZ010000671.1 GCA_026389895.1 Chloroflexota bacterium
TTTGGGTCATGAGTTGGCCTCGGCGCGTGTGGATTTTTGATGGCAATCTTAGCCAATCTTAGCCGAAGCGAATTAATGTGGCAAGCACTGAGCCCATTTGTGAAGAGTTTCTACGGGTAGGGTAATAATTTCAACCCTGGAATAAATTGATAATCACGTTGATTTTTTGTAGCAAAAGCCTCTTGCAGAACAATTGCGGGTGCAGCGATAATCCCGTCGGCGATCACTAATCCGTGGCTTAAACGATATTGACGTAATAAATCGACTGCCAACTCCGAAATAGTTTCAGTTACTTTAACAATGATAGGACTTACGCAAAGAGTTGATGGAAAGGCAGGAATGGGTGTAAGGTAAAGCGATGACACCAAGAACGAGCCCTCAAATCAGTCGGTTAGATTATTGTCAATATCTACTGAGCAGCCAAATCAACTACACGTTAACGTATTTTGCCGATCATAGCCCTGGCTTTAGCCATGATGCCGTGAACCGGTTGTTGAGCAAGGACCGGATGACGCCCCACTTGATCTGGGAAAATGTGAAAGGCGACGTCAAACAAGTAACGGGCGGGTATCTGGTCTTTGATGATACGGTAATCGATAAACGGTATGCGCAGCAGATCGAGTTGGTGCGTCGACAGTACAGCGGGAATGCGCACGGGGTCATCCGCGGCATCGGTGTGGTTACCTGTGTGTATGTCAACCCAGCCACGGATGCGTTTTGGATCATTGATTATCGGATTTATGACCCTGACGGTGATGGCAAAAGCAAATTGGACCATGTGCATGACATGCTGACGACCGCCGTTTATCAGAAATGCTTACTGTTTCGTGGCGTGCTGATGGATACCTGGTATGCGGCACGCCCTTTGATGCTGTATATCGAACAACTGCAAAAGGTGTATTATTGCCCGCTGAAGGACAATCGCCATGTCGATGATTCGGATGGCGTCCAGTCTTATCAGCGGGTGGATACGTTGACCTGGAGTGAAGCCGAACAGACGCACGGCAAACTGGTCAAAATTAAGGATTTTCCCAAAGGCCATCGCGTGAAACTGTTCCGGCTTGTGCTGTCTACCCAGCGCACGGATTTCGTTGCCACCAACGACTTGACTCAAAACGACACCCAGGCCACACACCTAATAGGTGGCTTGCGTTGGAAGATTGAGCAGTTTCATCGCGAAACCAAACAATTGACGGGTCTGGAAGGTTGTCAGTGTCGGCTCGCTCGCATTGTCCGCAATCATATCGCTTGTGCGATCCTGGTTTGGGTTCGCCTTAAACATTTGGCGGCCCTCTCTACCCAGACTGTTTATCAACTCAAGCAGGGCTTGCTCTCTGATTATTTACGTCACCAACTCAAGAACCCTTCCATTCATATGACCCTTGCGTAAGTCCTAATGAATTCATTTCTACGCTGCTCGATTTTACGCTTTGCTCGCTATCTTATCATAAACATCAAGTAACAAATAGTAGTTCGTCGCTCGGCTCTATCGCTACTTCGCGCCGGTGCGAAGCTTACTTTTTTTACACCGTCGCAAAATTGAGCGGATTGCCCAGACAAAACGAGCCCGTTTGGTGATTTTCCCTGAACTGGCTGGCTTGATGGTGGCTCCGCCGCTCTTAAAAGATGTCCGCTCCAACTTGCTCAAGCGGGCCGACCGCGGCAAGCGCAAGCGGGCTTCGGTGCCGCAGCGGCTCACTGGCCTGTTGGCTTACTATGCGGCAGGTCTGCTGCGTGCTGATTTTCGGCAGAGTTTAGGGGCCTTGCTCGATGTAGGTGCCAATGATGTGTGGCAAGCTTATACTGAGTTGTTTGGTGGGTTGGCGCGCGAGTTTGGCATGACAATTGTCGCCCCAAGCGCCTATTTACCCGATCCCCTAGACGGGATCATTCGCAACATGGCGGTGGTCTTTGCGAGTGACGGCGCACGGTTGGGGTATCAGACCAAAGTGCTGTTGCCACCCGAAGACGAAGATTTGGTGCAGGCTGGTTCGGCTTGGGATGTCATCCCCACCGAAGTGGGCGCGCTGGGCGTGGTGCTGGGCAGCGATGTGCTCTACCCAGAAGTGGGGCGTTTGTTGGCCTATCAGGGGGCAGAAATCCTGGTCGTGTTAGGCGCCTCTCCGTCCGTCGAACTTTATCAAAAGCTGCGTACTGGTACATTGGCGCGCATGCAAGATAATCAACTCTTTGGCATCGTGAGCTTTTTGGTGGGTGACAATGAACTGAGCGTGGCGCATGAGCCCATGATCGGCCGATCAGCGATTTTTGCGCCCCAAGAATTAACGCCGCGCCGCAATGGCATTTTGGTTGAAATGGGCAACCAACGCAGTGAAGGTGTTCTGACCGCAGAGTTAGATTTCTTGGCTTTGAAAGCCCTGTGGGAATCTTCTGATACACCCGTGCGCAAAATGTTGCCATTAGAGCAGGCTGGCCAGATGTTGGCTAAATTCTATCAAAGACTTCAGGTTTTGCCCCGGCTCGCCCGCCAAGAGGCGTTGTCGGCCACCTCCCCGGCGGAAGAACTCGCCTCGCTTGCCCTGTTGCCCACGCTTGATAAGGCCTCTATCCCTTTGGACGATCTGACTGTGCTCAGCAGCCTGACAAGTCGTTGGCCTTTGCATGGCAACCATCAACAGCTTAAACAAGCGGGGGCGAATGTGACGGATTTGGCGGAACTACCCGGTAATTTGCTGAATGATCTGGATCGGCAAAATGCAGCACGGTCGCGTAATGCCGCGAGCGTCGCACGGTCGGACGTGATCGTTGATGATGAGACAGACGAGATGGATGCGCTGCCCGGTGCCGGTAATGAGCGTGGGTAAGCGTCTTAAAGCGCCGAATTGTAATATTACCAGAGAACTCAGCCTGGCATTCTCGTCCGACCCCAATCTAACTAGCCCGATCCGTTAGCCGCATAGTCAACCCTCGATCTTATAAAGGCCAGACTTTATCACAAGCGACTGTAAACTCTGCTCAAGCGCCGGGTAGATTGATGGCAAGTTTGATCGGTTAACTTGTACTACATTGCCTGCGCCTTTTTAGAGCAATTAACCCGATTCTGAACTCAGGACCCATCCTATGTACAACCCGACTTGGATCACAATCCCTGCTGGCCCATTCACGATGGGCAGCGATCCACGCGATGCGGCGCGCCCGTTTGCCAATGAGCAGCCCCAACATGCTCGCTCGCTCCCCGAATTTCGGATCAGTCGTGTGCCGGTCACGAATGCCCAATATCAGCAGTTTGTGGCGGCCACACATTATCCTGCGCCTGGTCATTGGGTAGAGGGCCAACCACCCGTGGGGACAGCGCAATTTCCTGTGACCTATATCAGTTGGACCGATGCGCAGGCTTTTTGTACATGGGCCGCCGTGCGTCTGCCCACAGAGGCCGAATGGGAGAAAGCGGCGCGCTCCGACGACGCCCGGTGGTGGCCGTGGGGCAATGCCTTGCCTGATGCTCGACACGCGCACTTTAACGGCCAAGCGCAGGGGATTGCACCGGCGGCCCAAAGCGTCATGCCGGTGGGCCAATTCCCGCTAGGCGCCAGTCCCTATGGCGTGCTCGATATGGCGGGTAACGTTTGGGAATGGACAAGCAGCCTCTATCGCCGCTATCCGTATCGCCTAGATGGGGAAGATGCGGCGGCGGATGGCTTACGGGTGGTGCGGGGTGGTTCATACAATCATGACGTACGCCAGATTCGCTGCGCCGCGCGTGATGGGATGGCGGCCGGTGTACGTGATGTCTATATTGGTTTGCGCGTGGTGGCAATGGCGGCTGCACCGACCCTGGATTTCGATTGGGTGACCATTCCCGCCGGGCTGTTTTTGATGGGCAGCGCATTGATGCCCCAGCGTAGCGCTGGCTTGCCGAGTGAGATGCCGCAGCATCAACTGGATCTCGCTGAGTTTTGCCTGGCGCAAACGCCCGTGACCAATGGTGTATATGAAGAATTTGTGCAGGCTACTGGCTATTTGGCGCCAGCTCATTGGTTTGGTGGTGCGGCGCCGCCTGGTTTGGCGCACCATCCGGTGACCCATGTCGATTGGCATGATGCACAAGC
>JAPLGZ010000896.1 GCA_026389895.1 Chloroflexota bacterium
GCGTGGCTCTGGCTCCAACCATTCGGCAATCTGCCAATCGTTGATTGCCTGGCCCAGCGCCGCGCCAAAGTCCAAATTCACTTCGCCGCCCACGCCATATAAACAGTTGAGAATGCCATAGTCCATCTCCCAGGCGTCGAGTAATTGCGTCTGCATAAACGGCAGATCGCCGCCCGGTGGCAAACCAGAGGGTGGCCAGGCATCATGGCGCGCAGCGTTCTTCATGGCCCGCGGATAACCTTGCCCCACATGCCCGCGCACGCCCACCGTCTCGTGGTGGCGCCGCCAGCGCGGTGAGAGATATTTATAGAGTGTCTGGTCATTGGGCATCGCATTGTGGATGTCGCAGTCGATCACGGCTAGCTTTTCGCGTCGAGCCGGTTGCCGTTCAATTTGCGATTTTGGTTGAGCAATTTGGGTTGCTATCATCTGTCATTTCTCCATAGTTGATCATGTGGACTGTGTTTTAAGCTTTTTCAAGATGTGGCGCACAGTACGAGTTTTCCTGTGATTCGGGCCTAGACGCAACATATAAATGGCTAAGGCTTGCTCATAGTAGGGGTGCGCTAGGGCCCATTTCCCTTCCTTCCATAAAATGCGCCCCAGCCGCCGTAGACTTTGGGCAGTGTCAGGATGTTGCTCACCTAATGTCTTTTGCCGAATGGCGAGTGCCTGCTCGAAGTAGGCTCTCGCTGTTGCCAAATCACCTTGATCTTGCAGTAGGCTGCCCAAGTTATTGAGGCTTGCAGCGATGTTGGGATGCTGCTCACTCAATACCTTTTTATAAATCACCAAGGCTTGTTCATAATAGAATCTGGCTGTTGTCAGATCACCTTGTACTTTCAGAAGTAAGCCCAGGTTATTAAAGCTACGAGCGGTATCGGGATGCTCCTCACCCAACACTTGCCGCCGAATCGTCAAGGCTTGTTCATAGTAAGGTTTGGCTGTCGTTAGGTCACCTTGAGCTTGCAAGAGGTTACCCAAGTTATTAAGACTGCTTGCCGTGTCAGGATGCTCCTCACCCAACACTTGCCGCCGAATTGTCAAGGCTTGTTCATAGTAGGGGCGCGCCCCAACCAGATCGCCCACAGCCTTGAAGTGATAGCCCAAGCTTGTTGCCAACTTTGCACTGCGCTGATCGTTACGCAACTGAGCGCAGTCAGTTACATGCTGAAGGTGAGGCTGCCAAGCCAGCAGACGAGCCGGATATCCAGACATATTATCGTTATAGGCAAAGATACTCATTGTTTCCTCTACATCTGCCTGGGCATTATCATCAATACTCACCATCTGCAAAAATCGCGCCAGCAATCGATGCAAACGCAACGCGCCATTCGCTTCACTCTCCAACAATCCCAGTTCTACCAATCGATGTAAAGCGTCTTCACTTTGCAGCGCCACTTCCGGATCATCTTGGTTGCTACCGCTACTCGCCAGCAATAACGGTCGCGGGATCGGTACACCCGGCGCAAAATAAGCCGTGCGCGCCAGCAACTTCAGCGCCAACGCATCAACTGGCTCGCTGGCGTCCAAGCGGTCATAGGAAAGGGCAAAGGTGCGCGCCACATTATGGTCGTGTTGGGTTGGTGAGCGTTGGGCGTGGCGGCCTTGCTGCAAGGCACGGTGTTGCAGCAGAGTTGGGCTGCGTAGTTGGGCCAGAAACGCTGTCGGTGTGATTGCCCATTGATAACATTTCAAATAACTGCCCGCCAGATGCAATGCCAACGGCAGATCGCCCAGTTCCTCAGCGATTGCCGCCAAATCGGGCGCAGACTCGGGCAAATCAGGCCGAAACTTGTGCAGCAAGCGTATGCTTTCGGCGCGTGGCAAAAGTGCCAGCGGCAAACGCTGGACGTTCAAATGTAATTCCCACTCGGCGCGCCGGCTGGTCAGCAAAATGCGACAAGCGCCACTCGGCGGTCGCCAGGCGTCAAGCAGGCTTTCGTCTTCACAGTTGTCAAAGATCAACAGGCGCGGCAGTTCGCTTTGCCAGGCGGCTAAGATGAGCTTGACTTGCTCGTCTAATTTCAGATTGGCATAGTCAGGCCGCAGATCAAGCCCACCGACGCCGCCACAATTCGCGATCTCGGCTGGCACGCCTGCTGGGTCGGCAAAATTCAGCCAGAAGACGCCACCTGCAAAAAATTGACCGTAGCGATGGGCAAACTCGACCGCCAGTTGCGTCTTGCCATACCCGCCGCCGCCCGTCGCTGCGGCGATGGTGGCCGGGCCAATCGCCACCGTTGCGTCGCCTTTCAGCGTGTGCGCCAACGTGCGAAAATCAGCTTCACGACCGACAAAGAGCGGATTTGGGCTGAGCGGCAAGCGTGAGCCGATTGGCAATGGCGCCAGCGCAGGAATCGCGTCCAGCGGTAAAGCGGCCAGTTTGGCCTGGGCAGTGGCGCGCGCAGTGGCGTCTACAGGCTGGGTAGGTACATGCTGGTAGATGTTCTTGATCTGCGTAATGTTTTTACCGACAGCGATCAATTCGCTTTGCTCACCGATCTGGGCACGGATCGTGTCGCCGGGGGAGATAGTTTCAGCCATAGGCATATAACCAATTCTGGTCCTTAAGCAACCCTGCATGTTGCTGCCCATCCAGTTTATCATTTGTGGCACGCCTATGCAACTGAAGGCAAAAGATACGATGGACGCCAAATTTCGCGCATTTTTGTATCACGTTTTTTTGCATTGCGTTTTTCCCCAACGCGGTTTTTCGCGGCAGCGGCAGGGTTAAAACCCGCGGCTGACAGCAGGAAGTCGCCTCAGCGACTAAGAGCCTAGTGCCGTTCGCGCCCAGTGGCGGGTGCCCCCTGGGCGCGGCTCACGTCGACGCCTGAGGGCACTTGCTATTGTCAGCGGGAGCCTTCAGGGCGCGGTTTTAACTCTGCATGACCTCCCACCCGCCGGCAAAAACAAGCACATTGACAAGCTTGGGACATGGCGATTAAAATTGAAGCCAGTGCTTTTTCCTCCCCCGCACCCTTTGGAGACGAGATTTAGATGAATTATCGCACGCTGGGCCGCACCCTGCTGCCAATTAGCGAAGTCAGCCTGGGCGGCGCCTATCTGATGGGCAGCGATCCAGATCAGTATGCCGAAAACACCCGTCAGGTGGTGCAATGTGCCGCTGAACTGGGCATCAATTATATTGATACGGCCCCGTTGTATGGCCAAAGTGAAATTTTGCTCGGTGAGGCGCTGGCGCAGGTCACTGGCAAGTTTTATATCGCCACCAAAGTTGGTTATGATCCGGTCGATTTTGACTATCGCTGCGACAGCGTATTGAGGAGCCTGGAGCGCAGTTTGCAGCGCCTGCGCATCGACAAGCTGACCGTGGCACAGATTCATGAGGTTAACGTAGCCGGTTGGGAACGGATCATGGAACCGGGCGGCACGCTGGAAGGGCTACGGGCGGCGCAAGAGCAAGGATTGTGTGATTTTATTGGCATTACCGGCCGTGCGATTCCACTGTTGGCGCGCCTGGCCGCTACCGGTGAATTTGATACCGTGTTGGTCTATCACGATTATCATCCTGGCACCCAGTTGGCCGCCGAAGAAGTGTTGCCAGCCGCGGCGGCGCAAAACATGGGCGTTGTGATTGGCACACCGCTGGCTGGTGGACTTTTCGCCGATGCCGCGCGCCGGGCCACGGCCTTGGCGAATCTAGAAGATATGGCCATGCGCCAGCGCGTTGAACAATGGTTGCATCAAGTAGAAGCCCTGCCCGGTACTGTACCGCAGCAGGCCTATCGCACGATCCTGGCCGACGCGCGGGTCAGTACAATCTCTAGCGGCGCGGCCACCGTAGCAGAATTGGCGGAAGTCGCGCAGGCGTCGGGTATGGGGCCGTTGGTGCTTTAAACACGTTTTGTAGATAAGGCGTGATGAGTGATGAGTGATGAGTGAGATCAAATGACCTTTTTCACTCATCACTCATCACGCCATCGATTTGCAGTCCTTTTTAGAATCAGCAAAGAAGTGGAGTAAACAAGCATGAAACTTTCACAAGCACAGGTCAATTTTTTTAACACGTTTGGCTATCTCGCCATCAAACAACTCTTTTCGCCCGCTGAAACGGCCAAGATCATTGAAGGTTTTGAATGGTCGATCCAAAATCGCGGGCAGGGTCAGATGCACGATGGCTCTAAGCGCACGATGTTTGGCGGCCCGATTGAGCATACGCCGGAGATGTGCGCCATCCTCGATCACCCCGACATTTTGGACTTAATTGGCGGCGTCATCGGCGATGATTTTAACTATTGCAGCGGCGACGGCAACTATTATTCTGGCGATACCCGCTGGCATCCCGACGGCAATTGGGGGCAATTATTTGCGGTCAAAGTAGCATTCTATCTGGATCCCGTCACACGCGACACCGGTTGTCTGCGGGTGATCCCAGGTAGCCAGCGCCCTGACCATTTTGTGCGCACAGAGAAGATCAATCCCAGCCAATCGATGGAATTATTCGGCGTGCCGCCCAGCGAATTCCCCGGCAACGTGCCACTGGAGAGCAACCCCGGCGATGTGTTGATCTTTAACCATGACCTGTATCACGCCGCCTATGGTGGCAGCCAACGCCGCCGCATGTTTACCATGAACTGCACACGGCGCGCCAAGAACCCCGAAGACCTGGCCACGGCGCACAAATATCTGAGCATTCATTCCGCGGGTGGTGGCAATTTTGACACCGGCGCCGGCATGTATTTCCCCACCATGATCGACACCGCTAGCGAAAAACGCATGGTGCACCTAGAGCAACCGATCGCGATCCATGACGAGCTTTTCCCCCAATTCGCGCGCAAGCGTTAATTCAACCTCAATGCACCAAGGAGAGATCATGTCCGACCAATCCATCCAAGCCATGCTCGAAGAATTGCGCCAGTTTGATACACCATCGATCACCAACGTTGTCGCCACCTACCCGGGCGCGGCCACTTGCCTGGGCTTATACAATCCCTGGACAGAAAACTGGTACACCGACCAGACGTTACGCTGCATGTACCCAGAACTCGGCCCGCTTGTCGGCTATGCGGTCACCTGCGTCTATAGCTTGCCCGACCCCGGCTTCAACCGCTTAACCTTTGCCGATGTACTCGACGCGCTCGACGCCATGCCCAAGCCGACCGTGTTGGTCTTACAACAGAAATTTCCGCCGCATCTGGCCGGCAAAGTCGGGCTGGCCGGCGGCAACATGGTCTCGGCGATGAAGGCCATCGGCTGTGTAGGGCTAATCTCGAACGGACCATCGCGCGATGTGGACGAAGTGCGCCCGATGCAGTTCCAATACATGCTCACCGGCATCACACCTGGGCATGGCGGCCAAGCGGTGCAAGCCGTCAACGTGCCGGTCTCGGTCTGCGGCATGGATGTCGCGCCCGGCGAGATCATTCACATGGACGAAAACGGCGCAGTCAAGTTTCCAGCCGACAAGATAGCCGCGGTGCTCGACAACGTGCGCAAATTACGCGACGAAGAAGCCGAGCGCATGGGTCGTTTGCAGAAGGCGACTTCAGCAGCGGAATTACGGGCGATCTTTGGCGGACACAGTTATGTGAAGAAGTAAGCGCAAGGTGAGTTAAAACAAACGCGAAGTGTTACAGAACAACGTCTGATTCCAGGGGCTTGAATCAGACGTTGTTCTGTAACACTTCGCGTTAATAGTCTAAAACTAATTGTGCTTGATCAGCGGCAGGTACAAATTCCATCCGACAGTGATAAACTCACCTACAGGCTGCGACCAACTACCCTCGTCATCTTGAACCTCAAGTTGTAGATAGTAGCGCCCCGAATCCAATTTTTCGTTACTAGAAAGCACCAACGTCGGCTGATCCCCTACAGGGATGACATAGCCGCCGCTTGGACCAATTTCGGCGGGGATTAGTGTCCAGCGGTAGGCAGCGATGCCCGTCCCAATCTGCTGGCTGTCCTGATCATGGGGATTGATGGCCGCCGTTGTGATCGAGCCACCCGGCAACAATAGATTCCCCGAAAGGGTCAGGGTTGTGGTGGGGAAACGATAGGTAGCTGTGATGGCAACGCTTGGCGTATGGACTGTGGCATCGGCGTCGGAGAGTGGGAAAGACTCTTGATCAGCGCCCAAAGCAAAAGTGGGCGCATCTTTGCCGTCTGGGTTCGGCGCCAATGGGGCAAGCGGTGTTACATTCGTCTCTTCGGATTTATCAGTGTCGTCTGGCGGTACCAGTGGTATCAACACACTATCGGTGTTATGGACCTCGAATTCACTCATTGAGTAATGACTTGATAACGCGGGTCGCTGCCACATTTCCACCAATACATGCGCGGTCGTGATGGGCGCGAATTCCAGTATGTCTACATCGCCGTCACCACTATCCGTGGCAAAGAGCGGCTGCCAGGCCCCATTTTCATCTTGATAATATAGCCCATACCCGCTGGCATAATCACCGCCATTCCAACGGATGATGGCCTGATTGAGGGTGCGCGTTTCGCCCAGATCAAGCATCAACCGTTGTGTTGCTGCTTCGCCCGACGACCAGGCTGTAGTCATGTCACCATCGGTTGCATAGGCAGGGCTGATCGACTGATCTGCCTGGCTGCTGGCATCGGGAGCCAAGCTTAAGGCATAGTTGGTGCGCTCTACTTGCAAGGAGAGATTATACCTGCCGCTCGACGCCAAGTTATAACTTCTTGCCACGACTCGATAGGCACCGTTGACAGGCAAACGATAGGCGATCCAGGCATTACGACTGACACTGCCACCGCCATCGTCGTTATAGGCGAGTGGCGAGCCGGTTGGGCCATACAGCTCAAGATAACTGTCCAAAGAAGCATCGGTTTTGTTCATACGCAAGTTGACCACAGTGCCCGCACTGCCGTTGAAATAAGAGGTATCACGATCTGAAGCAGGCGTGATGTTGCCCGGCAACGACCCGGAAGCGGCTAACCAACGTCCATCATCAGTATCGGTAGCAGGCGCTGCCCCGTTGAAAGCAAGGGTGTAGCTCCCGCCAGATGAACGATTATAGCTATGGGCGATAATTTTGTAATCACCCGTGGTCGGTAGTGAGACTTGAATTTCGCTATTTTGGCCATTATTGGAATCGTCATTAATGGCAAGCAACCCGCCATCAGGTTTGTAAAGCTCCAAGAATGTATCCAGGCTACCTGCAGTAGCATTCATGTTAATTTTGACTGAATTCCCAGCGTTACCATTGAACCAATAGATGTCATCATCGGCATTAGGAGTAAGGACACCATTAAGCGTTTGACCGAAGCTGTCAAAGCGCCGGTTATCATCCGTATCGCGTTGCCCCTTGACAATGATAAGCGATTTGATCTGAGTCCACTCATTTCCCGGAAATTTGACAGGGATATTCCTCCCGCCCTGGCTACCACCAATTTTATAATTACTCTCAGTGGGGACTCCGTAAGGATCATTGAGAATGAAATTATCATCATTCGTATAACCACGCACAAGCACTACATGTCCCAAAGTTTTCATAGTACTGAATGCAATCACAAGAAAACCCTGGTCCAATGCATGTTTCATGACAGCTTTGTCTTGTTCTGGGGTGGTACGGCTTCGATTTAGATTCTCAACCTCAATTCCATGGTCATTTAAATAAGTTGCCATGAGATCAGGATCAGCATTCCCTTTCTTATCGCCACTTGCAATCATGATACTCCCCCATGCGCCAGCACGCGCAGTGCCTTTAACTTGCCAGCCGCTGCTGGTTGAGTAAGGTGGAGAACAAGTGGGTGATGTTGTAGAAAACCGATGACCATTGACAGCTTGATAGTCATTACTTACATACCAGCCATAATCTGTGGTGTGCGGCCCTGCTGCATTATTCAGTGTCATCGGGTTTGGGCGGATTTTCTGAAAGTAGGCAAGCGCCATCACGGCCGATGTTGGACCACAGGCGCAATTGCCGTTAAATTCACTAATCGTATTGGCGGTATCCCACACTTGACGAACCATTGGCACGGGCAAGTTGACGACATCGCCATTCGTGGCTTGGGGATGATCAGTGACGCCTGAAATCCGATCCTGGGCAACTAAGGGCATCGCACTGGTGCTAATCAATGCGCCAATTAGCATTACGATCAGAATACTCTTCTGAAAGTGCTTCTTCATCTTACGCTCCTTTTGGGGATTACTTAACGTTTGATCACGGGCAGATAGATTCGATGTTGAATCGTAGATTGTTGTTCGGTTGCGGAACAGGGCGATAGCGGGATTATTACATCGTCGGGCGGCGAGTCACCCGGCAGCAGCGGCGGGATCCCGCCTTGCAAAAATTCATCCCAACGGCTCTGATCATTGAAATAGGTAAACGTGTCACCATTGATGTAGCGCGTGAACTCGCCACCTCCCCCTCTGGGCGGGTAGTAGATCGACAAACCGTGAGCATTATCTAGCTGCCAGACATGGTCGCCGACATAATTTTCGGTACTGTTTTGGTCTATAGAGGCGGTTAGATGTGCTTCATAGATCACGAGCGGGGTAGCCCCCGTTTGCAGTGTCTCGATCACAACGCCAGTCGTCGTATTGATCTGTGCATCTAACGCCTGAGCTTTCAGCTTCGTGGCAAAGTCGACGAGATCGACATACCAGTCGTCGTTGGTGATTTCAAGCAACGGGCGTGCGGAGTCAAACTTCTGGCTCTGGCTGCGCACCGCATCAATCGTGGTGCGCTTGGCGGCATCATTGCCAATATAATTATGCAAAGCATCAGCCAGCCCGTTGAGGGCGGTCATGGCCGCACCCGTTTGGTTCGTATCGATGGCGCTGATCGTGTACGGTAGTGCTTTGCCAGCAACAGTTTGCGCATATCCTTGAGCAACGGCCAGCGCAAACTCGCGCGGCGTCGTGGTTGCAGTCAAGCTAGCTCGATACTGGTCATAACCGAAGACACTCCAGCCAATATTCTCTGACAGCACCAGATAATTGACATAGTTGTGCATCATCGTGACATTTTCGAATAAGCCGAACGAACAGCCATCAAAATGCACGACATCCAG
Source organism: Chloroflexota bacterium (assembly GCA_026389895.1). Lineage (GTDB taxonomy): Bacteria > Chloroflexota > Anaerolineae > Caldilineales > Caldilineaceae > JAPLGZ01. The sequence goes on from JAPLGZ010000896.1 coordinate 9,007, forward strand.
CGGGTCAGCGCCGTCGTTGCTGATCTGTTTGAGCGCCTGCTCAAGTTTGGCCGGGGTCAGCAATGCCGTTTTGTTGGGCGCAGTCGTCGTATCCCAGGCAATGCCTTGCACACCGTTGGCATGGTCGGCGATCACCAGATAATAGTGTTCGGCGGGAAAATCCTGTTTGGCCTGCTGTACGAAATCGACCAAGGTCTGCGGGTCATCCATCGGTTTTTCGCCCAGCGGCGTGTCGTGAATCTGCGGTGTAAAGGTTTCGCGATAGGTATCGAGGTCATTCGGGCCATCGAGCAGGGCAACGACATTCACATCAGGATTGGGGTTGCTCTCCAGCCGGCGCACCGCCTTTCGGAGTTCACCAAACACACTGCCGCCATCGATGCGTCCGGTGTCGCCGGCCAGGTAGAGCAGCATGGTCCATTTCTTCTTAGTCACCGGCTCGGGCGTCGTTGGGGTAGGCGTCGACGTAGCCGTCGGCGTTGGTGTATCGGTGATAGGCGTAATTTTTACTGGCATCTCCGTCACAGTTGGCGTAGCTGTTGGGCTAGAGGTTGGCGTTAGCGTAGTGATAAATGTCGGTGTTGGTGTGAATGTCGGTGTGTCAGGCGTATTGGTATCAGTCGGCGTCACTGTTACATCTGTACTACAGAGCTTTTCTCCTGCCGATTCGGCACCGAATGCGACAACATACATGCTCCGAATGCCACTACTTCCTCCTGCTTGTGGTCCACCCAAAACAATCCGACCCGGATTGCTCTTGCATGAAAAAATGACAAAATAATTCATATCGCTATCGGTTGTATAGGCAAGTTTACTATTTTGAACATATAAACCAGAGACCCATGACGGTGGGGTGCTCATACGACGATCAAAGTAGATGTAGATGGTGGCCGGTTGATTCAGTGTGAAAGAAAGCAGGGAGGCATCACTATTGTGGCTATCACCATTAGCCGTTTTAATACAGGGCCTACCGTTATAAAGCGGGGTGGTAAAGCTCGTAAAAACATAATCTCGGTCAATATAATATCGATCATTGACACCACATTCATCGAATAGATAGGAGCGACCAGAGGTGGTAGTAATATCGGAGACAATGTCCAGTGGCGCTGCAAGCGTGGCAGCTTGCACCCAATGATACTTGTATAAAACAAAGCATAGTCCGCCTAATATCATCAGGCCAAGCATCAATGAGACAGGAAGCGGCGTAGAGGCGTGGCGAGAAATCATAATAAATTACTCCTAACTGCAACAAATTAACAACAAAAATGTTTAACCTGGGCAAATTCTCGAAATAATGTAATTTGATTAATTAGCAAAATAAAATGAATTTCATGGGCTCCTTATAGATATCCGATTGATTACGGAAAGATTACGTGGTATAATTTTAGTGCATCGCACATCTCCGTTGCCGCCATTTTTGACAAAAAAACGACTAAGATCGGTCCTAACCCCGAAAGGATGATTTATCAGATGGAAATTACTAAGATCACCGTCGATTTGCTCGAGACGGCCTTCAAGCAATGGCGTCAAGCCCAAGCCCCGCCCGCTGAATTATTAGAATTAGACCTGTTGTCCTTGCTACCGGCGCGCTCGGCGGTAGAACGGGCGTTCGAGCTTTATGACTATCTGGTTGATTTGGTCAAGCAACAATTGACGCTCTATCGCCAAGCCGAAGCAGTTGACCTGCCGGCTCAATATTCGTTACAGCGCCAATCCTTACTCGTCGAGCTGGCAGGTGATTTCCAAGTGAACAATGCAACCCTAGAAGCCTGGAGTATTCTCTATTACCGCTATCTCTCCGGGATTCAGCTCACCATCCCAGAGCTGGCAAAAGGTGCAAGTGTCGAGGAACGCCAAATCAGGCGTCGGCTTGAATTGGGGCTGCGTCTGCTATGGATTTAGTCCGACGTGCTGAAAAAGCAGCCCATGAGCAACAGTTGGTGAGCCAACGGCGGCGTCATCTGCCACCAGCCGAGCAGCCAAAACTCTTTGGCGTAGACTCTTTGATCAATGAATTGGTTCGGTTGTTGAGCGATCCAACCGGGGCATCATTTATCAGTCTGGAAGGGTTAGGTGGGATTGGGAAAACGACTTTAGCGCAGGCAGTGGCCTATCGCATGGCCGAACAAACCTACTTTAGCGATATTTTGTGGGTGCATGCCAAGCCACAGCAGATAAATGAGCGCGGCGAAATAAAATTATTGTCGGAGTCAACGTTGACGATGGAAGGCATATTCTCACACCTGGCAGCACAATTGGGGTTGGCCGAATTCAGTGGGATGTCCATGCGCGATATCCAGGTGCGCTTACAAGCGATTTGGGCAAACCATCCGTATTTGATTGTCATCGATAATTTGGAAACGATAGAGGAGACGAGTGAATTATTGCCTACGTTCAGTTCATTAGCCGGCCAAAGTCGTTTTTTATTGACCAGCCGCCATACACTCCGCTAGTATCCATTCGTCCAGACATTCAATGTGCCAGAACTTTCGTTGCCAGATAGCTTGGCTTTTATGCGCTATGAAGTACAGCGCAAACAGGGCCATCGCACGATTTCTGATCCTGCCTTGACCCAAATTCATGAGGCGATTGGCGGGCTACCGCTGGCGATTCGTCTGGTTACGGCCCAGATTGGGCGGCTTTCGTTGGCTGCGATCCTGGCTGGGTTGCGCCAAGCTCGCGCGCAGATGCCAGAAAGCATGTATATTTATATTTATCGGCGCACTTGGCAACTGCTCAGCCAGGCGGCCCGCCATTTATTGTTGTCGATGTTGTTTGTATCGTCCGTTGGCGAAGATGCGAACTGGCTCGGCCACATGAGTGCCTATACTGAACACGAGGTTCAGCAAACTGTTGCGGAATTGGCCGATTATTCGCTGGTAGAGATGAGCGGAGACATCGAAAGGCCCCTGTATAAATTGCACCGCATTACGCATACATTTTTGCAGACCGAGATTTTGACCCAATGGGAACAGGGGCAATGAGCGAGCAAACATGGCGGGTCGCGGCACAACCAGACACCGATTTTGATGATCAAACTTGGGCAGTTGAACGGACAGCATGGACACGACACTTTAGAAACCATCTCGAAGATCGTCTGACTTGGGCGGTGCAATACGTTCGACAACACCAACATCAATTGCACGAAGTGGCATCCCACTTTGCCAGTATGATGGCCTTGCTACAGCAGGCGCGTTTACAATTTGACAGTCAGCCAGCGGCGGTTGAACTTATTGTAACCTTGCACCCTTGGCCTGTTCGCTGGGGGCATTGGGTGGAATGGGAACAGGCGCTGCGTTTTGCCATTCGCGCCGCACAACAGTCGTCGCAGGCAGATCGTTTGGCGGAACTGCTAGAAGATCTGGCTAGCATTCTTCACTATACCGGAAGATTAGAAGAAGCCTTAACCATCTGTTGGCAAGCCATTGCAGTTGCGGAACAGAGCAAGGACACGCTCTATCTGGTTTCAGCCTATGGGACAGCGGCCACAACCCTAAAGCTTACGGGGCGTGCGCCAGAGGGGATTGCCCTCCTAAATAAACTTGAAGCCCATGAAATGCTACAAAAAGCAGATCGCGCAACAAGACTGTCCGCCACTGCCCAAATCAAACTCTTCCAGATGGATTTTTTGCGCGCGCAGGGACGTTTACAAGAGGCATTAACTTGTGGCAGCGAAGCATTACGCTGCTTGGGGCAATTGTCAACGCCTAATCAATTTCTATCTGCATCTGCACAGCGAAATTGTGGCTTAGTTGCCTATGCTTATGGCCACTATCCGCAGGCGATTGAGTATTTACAACAGGCACAGGCGCTATTTAATCAGCTAGGCGACACCTTTTCTGAAGCACTAGCGCGTGGCAATCTGGGCTTGGTGTACTGGGCAATGGGTGATTTAAATGCCGCAGAAACGGCAATCAGAGAAACGATCCAGGTGAATGAGCGGCTGAATGCCCAATGGCGCCTCGTGAAAGAGATTGGCAACCTGGCTATTGTCCATCTTTTACGTGGCCACTTACCAAAGGCTTTATCTTCTGTCAATCGTCATCTACTTTTAGCGGAACGAATCGTTGCCACCAATGAGATAAAGCGGGCCATCGGCAATCGTGGAATTATCAAGCTGCATGTAGGTTTGCTTAGTGAAGCGTTAAGCGATCTAGCCGAGGAAGTAGCTTATATTATCGCGACCAAAGGCTCCCTGGAAGGATTGGTCATTAATTATGCCAACATGGGTCGTTGTTATAGTTTGCTCGGTAATGCGGCGCTCGCCCGACAATTTTGCGAACAGGCCCGACAACTTGCGGAACAAACAAACGCAGATCCGTTGCGAATTCTGGCTTTCCGTTGTTTAGCTGAATGTCAACCAGATCGCCAACAGTCACAGGCGCTTTTACAGCGCGCGTTCGACCTTGCCGAACGCCTCGGTCGCCGTTTCGATGTAGCTGCCTGTTTGCTAGCTTTGGCAGCGTTGACAACGAATGAAGCAGAACGCAGCCGCTTGTGGCAGCGTAGCGCGGCACAATTAATTGAAATGGGCGCAGAACAATGGCTGAGCGGTTGTTCGCCGGCATCGCCACCCCATTTACCACTGATGACCTAAACTATTGGACAGATTTACCGAGGCGGCTTTGGTCTCTGATAAAACAGGTAAAGACGAAAAACCCTCCTGACATAACGGTGTCAGGAGGGCCGTGGTATGCTGAACCTGTCGTTTGAACAACAACAGATTGATCAAAAACAGGAGAAAACAACGTGATCAAACAAGCGAACTATCTCGGCATTATCGTCAAAGATGTGGCGGCGGCGACCGCTTTTTATCGAGACACTTTGGGGATCCCCGTGGATGAGCAGGAGAGCACACCGGGCTTTTTTACCCAGTTTAAGCTAAACGGCGGGGCAACTCTGGCGTTGCAGCCCAACGTGGAAACGCCTGACGATCAGCCTTTCCAACCGGCCCTCCTCGTGGATGATGTGGATGCGACTTATGCCGCTTGGCAGGCCAAAGGTGTTCAGATGATCGACGAGCCAAACGATAAACCATTTGGCCGCACTTTCCTTTTCCGCGCCCCAGAAGGGCATGTGTTGCGGGTGTATCAATATCCGAAACAGTAGAATTTAGATAATGGCTGCTGCTTAACCATGGCTCGGCGAATAAACTCGCAGCAACGGTTGCCCCCACCTATGTGGATTGTACAATCCACATAGGTAGGTTTCGCTTTTTTAACGCGTGAGTTCAACCACCCGCGGCGGCTTTTTAAACAGGTTCTGAGGTAAGTGAGGTAGAGATGAATTACTGGATTAACACCGTCTCGCGCGACCATGTGCAGCGCGGCGTGGACGGGGGTTTTACACAGGCCAATCATGGTAAGGCAAACAATCTGCAGAAATTGGCGCAGGGCGATTTGATTGTCTTCTATTCACCGCGCACCAGCTATCCGGATGGCGAACCGCTGCAACAGTTTACTGCGCTGGGGAAAGTGATGGATGCAGAACCGTATCAGGCGGAGATGACACCAGACTTCCACCCCTGGCGGCGACGCGTGGAATTTCTACCTTGTACAACGCTGCCGATCCAACCGTTGCTGGCATCGCTCAACTTCATCACGGATAAACGCAAGTGGGGCTTTCCGTTTCGGCGGGGGCTCTTTCAGATTGGTCAGGAAGATTTTGCACAGATCATGCGGGCGATGCAAGTTGCGCCTGAACTGTTGGCACATGCTGCGTAGCCATGCGGGCTGCTGTTTCGGCAACGGCAGCCCGCAGTTCCAGTGGCTCTAGCACTTCCATACCATCCCCCCAACCGAGCAGCCAACGCATGATTTGGCCCACTTCGGAAACCTGATAGACCATGACGACGCTGCCATCATCCGCCTCCGGCTCTTCTTCCCGAAAGCCGAAATGTTGCGCCTCACGCACCCAGCGCACGATGTCGCCCTCAAAACGAACAACCACGCGTGCGCCGTCGTCCAGGAAGCGTTTCATGTTCATGCTGTGCGGAACAAAGATTTCGGTGCGCACTGTCAACTGATCGATGCGGTCGAGCCGAAAGTTGCGTAAATCCTGGCGCAGCCGGCAGTAGCCTTGCACAAGCCAAATGTTATCCACATAGGCCAAATACAACGGCTCAATTTCGCGGGCGGTGATGCGATTGCTGTGTTGGGCGTGATAATGAATATAGACGACGTGATGCTGATTAATCGCCTGTTGCAATTGGAGAAACTTTTCGTCGTCTAGGTTTAAGCGTGAGCGACTGACGCTGTAAAAACCAAGGACAGTGCGCAGTGCTTCAACTTGAGCGAGCGTCGCTTTGGGCAGGACAGCACGCACCTTCGCCAGGGCCGTAGCCGCAGCGATCTGTGTCGGTCCGGGGCTGGTCAAGCCACTTAGCATAGCGACGGCCAGAAAAAGTGCCTGAGCTTCTGTTTCGCTGAACATGATCGGTGGCAGCGTATAGCCTGCCATCAACCGGTATCCCTCGCCTGCCTGGCCCACCACCGGCACGCCAATTTCAGCCAGCGCATCCATATCACGATAGACCGTGCGCTCGCTGACCTCGAATTGCGCGGCCAAATCTTGGGCGCGCACGAGGTCGCGACTCTGGAGGAGCAATAGATAACCTAAGAGGCGATCAAGTCGGTTCATGCAGACATTCCTGTTCAGTTAGTGCGTTGGTCGTTATACACCTTGGCTGCGTAAATACGCTACACTGCGACGAATGCCCTCTTCAATATCATCTCCGCTGCGAAATTCAAAACAGTAGATCAGGCGTTGGGGCAGTGTGGCAAAAGCGGCAAAGATCGGTGCTAATTCCTGATCACCGCCACCTAAATAGGTGGGCAATTGATCCAGATCGGTGGGTTGATCTTTGAGATGAGCCGAGACCGCGCGCGAACCTAACGTGTGGATAGCAGTGACCACATCTTCGCCGTGGCGCACATAGTTACCAATGTCAATGTTTGTGCCCAGGGCTGGATGTTGAATATGCGCCAATACTTGCTGAATTTCGGCGAGCGTGCCACCAGGCGTACGGGCAAAATTTTCGAGGGCGAGTTTAATACCTTGCTGCTGCGCATAATCGACTGCACTACGGCCTGCTGCCCAACCAGCTTCATCATCTTCTGCCGGTAGTGGCCCAGGGAAGACCCGCAATTGCGGTGCACCGAGAGCTTTGGCAGCGTCGATATCCTGGCGCAAGATCACCTGATCCTGGTTGTCGGCGCTAAAGAGCGTGACAAAGGTGGCGTAGGTGACGAGCAAATGGCGGTCTTCCAAATAGCGGCGGGCCGTGGCGAGTTCAGTTTGCCAGGCGGGCCATAACTCGCGGCGCAATTCCACGCCATCCACGTTTAGCCGTTGCGCCGTATCAATGACGTCGAAAATCGTGCGGGCACCGCTTTTCAATTCTTCTTCAAATTGCATCACAGAGATCAACAGTGGACGATGAACGGGCATAGATTTCCTTTTTCGTTGGCACAAAATGAATGAGTCATGTAGGGTATGCGAGCTCAAAATTTGACGCAAAGGCACAAAGGGATGCGGAG
>JAPLGZ010000375.1 GCA_026389895.1 Chloroflexota bacterium
CCAGCCCAGTTGGCCGACAAAGTGCGAGCCGTACTGGATTGCTAGCCGAGCCAGTAATTATTATCCGGCGCTACGCGTTAGCGTCGATTGCTGTAACATTAGTCGTCGAGCACTGCCTGTTCGCCTATCCCAGCCCCATACATCCCGCATCTAAGCTTGCGTATTATATCCACAGCATTCGCCACACCATTTTCGGCGCGAATTTTCTCCCCCAATGCCGTAGCCCGCGCTTGCATCGGGGTGTCGGTCACGGCGACATGGATCGCTTGGGCCAACCCGGCAACGGTAAGCTTCTTTTGCGGGATCGGTTGTGGACCCACCCCCAAGGCCAATACACGCTTGCCCCAGAAGGGCTGATCACCAAAAAATGGACAGATGACGGTTGGTTTGCCTGCGCGTAACCCCGCCGCGGTTGTGCCGGCGCCCCCATGATGGACGACCGCGGCACAATGGGGAAATAACCACGCATGCGGAACAGCATCAATCGTGTACATCGTATCCGCTAGGGCCGCTGGTCTAAGTCCCCCATATCCTGATGCCAGGATGGCGCGCTGGCCCGTGGCTTGTACGGCATTGATCACAATTTGGGTTGTCCGGGGCGCGTCTTGGCCCGCCATGCTGCCAAACCCTACGTAGACAGGGGGCGCACCCTTTTCTAAAAAAGCGCCTAGATCCGCTGGGGGCTGCCACTCCTCTTCTCTCTCTAAAAACCAGTAGCCCGTCACAAAGGTGGCGGCGTCCCAATCTGCGGGTGAAGGGACAACATGCTCACTATAGGCGTAGAGCTTGGGAACGGGCTGCCCACGTTGCATACGCTCATCTGTAAATGGGGCTAACCCCAAGCGCTCTTTTCGCCAGCGGTTGATCATGCGGCGATACGGCAGGAGTGCTACTTTCAAGAAGAGATCATAGCTTAGCTTATTCAAGAAGGAACCATAATTGCCACCACCCAGGGCTGGGTTCGCAAAGGCGCCGGTTGGCGAATAAGCGGGCAGGGCCAGGGCCAGGAGACCTGGTACATCTAATTTTTCGGCGATATGATAGCCCGCCAGTAACTTGGGATGGTAGACGATAATATCCGCCGCTTGCGCTGCCGCCCACGCGTCGTCCATAATTTGGCCGAGCATTGGCATGACCTTTTGCATCAGGCGCAAGCGATTTTTACCCGCCAGCGCGGCGCGGCCTTCCGCTGATTGGATCAATTGGAGAAAGGAAGCACGGATGGGGGCAAAATGTAAACCATAGTCACGGACAAATGACTCAAAGCTCGGATCGGTGGCCAGGGTGACCTGATAGCCTGCCCGCTGTAGCCCAACACCGAGCGCCACATAAGGCTGGACATCACCGCGTGAACCGACGGTGAGAATAACAACGCGCATGATTGGCATTCCCTTTGCTAGCTCGATGAATGTGAAGCCGAGATTACGGCTGCCGCAATACGAACACGCCCCAGCCGAAGAAGCGCCTTGTGTAGGTCATGTAGGTCTGCCGAGCGCGTTCATGCCGCTGGCGTATTTCTGTGGCCTCGGGATCGTCTGGGTGGGCGCGCAACCAATCAGAAATAGTCAACCATTGCTTGGCTACATAGCGATCCCACCCATGCTGATCCGCCAACACCATCTCCACGAGTTCCAATCCCGCTGATTCAAAGCGTTCTAGCGTACCCGCCAGCGTCGTGTATACCGCCCGATCACTGTCTAGAATCGCGGCATAGGCTTCGTCGGGCGGCTCATCGATCCAATACGGCTCGCCCACCAGCAGCAAGCTATCACGATTGCGCAGCCCAACGCGCATCTTGTGCAGGGTGCCGAGCAGCCCGCCCCCGATCCATGTGGCGCCAATACAGCTTACAATGTCAAAGGCGCCCGCAGGAATCGGATATTTTCCCGCGTCGGCCTCGACAAAGGTCAGCCGGTTGTTGACCTGGAGTTCGACGGCGCGCCGGTGGGCAGCCTTTAGAAAGACCGGGCTAATATCCACCCCAATGCCTGTCAGACCAGAAGCTTCCGCCCACCGGCATAACATCTCACCTTTGCCGCAGCATAAGTCCAGTTGCTGCATATCGGAATGCAACTGACAAATGTTACCCAACAGCAGGAGTTGTTCCTCGGTAAAAGGGTTCAATATCCGGTGATGGTGTTCTGCCAGCTCGTGAAAGCGTAACGACATTAACGGCTTCCTTCTTGGTCAGTCTGATTTACTTGCGTAGATGACCACAACAGTATAGCATAAATGGCCAGCCTTTTCGAAGGCGCAGTGTAGGTAGAACCCCGGAAGACAAAGTGCTGCGGCAATTACCAGGAGTGGAACTCCTTGACCTTTTTATCGCCACCTTCGTCGCGGATTTGTGCCTTGCTGCCGAAATCGCGCCGGCGTGTATATCGCTTGCAAGGATAGACTACCTACGCTATGATAGGCCAAACAAACGCCTATCTACTTTTTCGCTGCTCTTTTGCCCATGCCCCTCTATGTACGCTTGCCTCGCCATTGGTTCGTTCTGTTGGTTATCGCTGGGGGGATGCTATGCTTGGCTGGCGCCGCGGGACCGCTCGGCGCGGCCCAGTTTTTGCCACTGGTCAACAAAGCCACCTGGTTTTCTTTCACCCAGCGTGGCACAGACCACACCCCTACCTTGATTAGTGTTGCCCCGCTTTTGCTCGATCACGCTGGCGATGATCCCGTTGCCTTGATTGACCGCCGCGGTTTTGTCACGACCGATGCCAATGGGCATTTTGTCTTTCGCCAGAGTGGACAACGCGTGCGATTTTGGGGCGTCAATCTAAGTTTTGGCGCAAACTTTCCGGCCTCACCAGCCTACCCGCCAGGCACTGGCGAAGGCGGAAACAGTCAGGATGCCGAACAACTGGCCGCACGCTTGGCAAAGCTGGGGTTTAATGCGGTTCGTCTGCACTTGTTCGATAGCTTTAATCGCCCCGATGGCATCTGGCAAGCGGCGCAGCAAAATACGCAGGCGCTTGATCCTGTGCAACTCGGCCGGTTGGATTATCTGATCTACCAGCTTAAGCGCCATACCATTTATGTAGACCTAAATCTGCATGTCGCCCGCGCCTTTCAACTTGGCGACGGCGTTACTGTCGCGCCCGAATTGGCTAGCTATGGGGGCGATTACATCAAACAAGTCACCCTCTTTGATCCGCTCTTGATTGCGCTCCAAAAAGAGTATGCGGCTCAATTGTTGACCCACGTCAACCCCTATACTAAACTTGCCTATAAGGATGAGCCTGCCATTTTTGCCACCGAGACAAGCAACGAAGATTCTTTTTTTCTGGGGCTGATCAACGGGCAACTGAATTGGGCGCAGGATAACCCGCAAGCGCTGCCGCATTTTTATAGCCAGGAGCTCGATGGTTGGAGCACGCTTTCCGCTGGGCCGACCCTCAATCGTCTGGTGAATCCAGCGTTCAGTGCTGGCCTGGCTGGTTGGTTTTATACGGGGCAGGCGTCTGCGACTATGATCACCGTCACCCCAGGCGTTGATCCCGCACTGCGGGTGGCGATTACCTCAACTGGCAAACCCGTGACCCTTGAATTTGGACAGCGCCAGTTGGCCGTGCAGCAAGGGCATCTCTATGAATTGCGCTTTGCTGCACGCGCCCTGCAACCGGCGATTCTCCAGGGCCGCTTGCTGCTTGATCACGCCCCAGGCACGAATCTGGGCTGGCACGCCCAAATTCCGATCAACACCACCTGGCAAGCCTATACCTTTACTTTTACGGCCACCGCCTCTGTTTTTGGGGAGGCCCGTTTGACGTTTGACCTCGCCGCGCGCGCGCCTAATACCCTCTGGTTTGATCACTTTGTCTGGCGCGAAACCGAGGTCTTCCGCGGCTGGCAAGGCTGGTTAGCGGCGAAATATGGCAGCACAAGCGCGCTGGCCGCGGCCTGGACCCCCACGCAAACGATCACGTCTACTGAACTGATCGCCAATGGCAATTTTGGCGCTGAGGCCAAAGGGTGGGAACTACAAACTCATTATGCCGCCAAGGCTGATTTTAGTTTTGCTTCACGGCCTGCACCGGCAGATGGTCAAGCGCTCCAGATCAAGGTTACCCAACCGGGCGCGGAAGTTTGGCATGTCCAGGTCTATGCCCCACAACTGCCCATCCAGGCTGGGCAACGCTATCACATCACTTTTGCGGCGAAAACGGATGCGCCTGGCCCGATTGCCTACAATGTTTCGCAAAATCATGAGCCCTGGCAAGGGTTGGGCTTTGACGGTCGCGGCCAGTTGACCCAGGAATGGCAGACATTTGAGGCCGATTTTATGGCGAGCGCCGACGATGATAATGGTCGCGTCGTCTTTGATTTGGGGCAAGCGGCGCGCACCATCTGGTTGGCCAGGGTAAGTTTGCGGCCCTACACGCCGACTGGTTTACTGCCCGAGGAACGGCTGGAAACGAATAATATTGCCCGCCTCCCACGTTCTCAGTGGCTCCGTTTTAGCGATCAACGGGTGCGCGACCTGATTCAGTTCTATGGCGAAACCGAAGCCGCCTTCTTTGGCGACATGCGCACGTATCTCCAAACGACGTTGGGTAGCCAGGCGCTTAATACCGGCACGGCGGACTATTTTGATCATCTGCCCCAACTGGCGGGTATGGCCGCGACCGATTTTATCGACAATCATCTTTATTGGGATCACCCTGCCTGGCCCGACGGTAAGCCCTGGCGATCAACTGGCTGGCTGATTCGCAACGAGTCTTGGCTGAATGCACCATTTGAAGGATTTTTTGACAAGGCCGTGCTGGCTGTCCAGGGTAAGCCCTTTACCATCAGCGAGTTTAATACCATCGCGCCGAATCGTTACGCTGTCGAAGGGCCTTTGCTCATGGCCACCTTGGCCAACTTGCAAGATTGGGATGGCGTCTTTTTCTATACCTATGCCAAAAGTCAGGCGGATTATCAGGCCGCTAAAGCCGTAGATTTTTTCAGTATTGTCGGCAATCCCATTGCCACGGGTCTCCTGCCGGTGGCTGCCCGCCTCTTTCTGGCGCGCCAGACTGCCCCCGCACCGACAATAACCGTGCTCAACTTCACGGCGGAGGAAGGCTTGGAGAGCGTTATGCTTGGGTGGCGCGGCGGCACCAGTGATTTTCTGTGGAGTGTCAAAGGCGTACAGCCGTCCGCGGTCTTTGGCAGCCGCTTGCGCATTGAGCATTTCACGGCGCCGGCGCCCGTGGCCTTTAAATTGCCCACGCCCGCCGGCCCGACCTATCCAAGTGCTGGCGGCGAATTAACCTGGGATGTGGCGGCAGCGGGGCGAGGGCGTTATTTGATCGACGCACCCCACCTACAAGGCGTGGTGGGTTTTATCAGAGACCAGATTTTCCCGTTACACAATTTACAGCTAGAGATTCCGGCCGCCCAGCCCAACGAGCCCATGGCCAGCTTTGGGGCGATCACGTTGCAAAGTCTTTCCGACGCGCCAATCTCAACGGCGGGGCAATTGCTGCTGGGTGTCTTTACACGCTTTGAGAACACCAATAGCCAGTGGAATGAGACCTACACCTCGCTCAATGATCATTGGGGAGATGCGCCAGCCTTGATCGAACCAATGCGCTTTGTCGCCGTGCAATCTATGTTGCGCAGCGTCAAATTCAACGCAGAGCCGCAAAGAAAAAGCCAGCAACGGCTGCATGCTAACGGTGCTAGCTGGCGCTGGATAAACTTTTTTGCGAGGATTTCTGTTTCCTCGTAGTTCTTTGCGGCTCTGCGGCTCTGCGTTAAAACTTTGGCTGTGTTTCTTAGGGCAGACCGTCAAAGAAATCCACGACACCGGTCTCTAACGAATACTCGGCCCCCACGACAAGCAACTCATCTTTTTGGTACAGGTGCTCCAGGATCTGCGAGCCGTGGCGCAGGTGGTTGGCGGAGGCGCGGATATTGGCCCGCACCGCGTAGCCCAGTAGCGTCTCTGGTTTCTGCCGAAGCTCCGTTTCCAGCAAGGTTTCCACGGCGGGCCGGATGCGGTCGACGATTGAACGAAGATTGGGCGACCGGCTTTCGTGCGGCCGCTCCAGTTCTTCGAGGGTGGCCTGAACCGCCCCGCACAAGGAGTGCCCCAAAACGACGACAAGCCGTGTGCCAAATCGCTCGGCCGCAAACTCGATGCTGCCGACTTGCGAAGATGCCACGATATTGCCGGCCACACGGATCACAAACAGATCACCAAGACCTTGATCGAAGACGATCTCGGCTGGCACACGCGAGTCTGAGCAGCCAAGAATGATCGCCAGTGGCTCCTGGCCAGACACCAACTCGCGGCGGCGTGTCTGGCTTGTATGGTTCCCATTACCACCGAGCTCTGCTACAAATCGGCGGTTTCCCTCGCGTAGTCGTTCGAGCGCTTCCCGTGCTGAAATCATTGCTGTTTTGTTCCCCTCTGGTGCATATTGGTCACTCTTTGTAGACAATCCAGTAGCTACGTGTTTCTTCCAAACCGATTTCCAACGGATCGCGCGCTGGCGTGCCGAAAGATGCCCAGTGCTGGAAACCGGCGAGCCGCAGCAGTAGTTGGAATTCTTCCTTGAAGATCCAACGCCCCGTCATTGGAAAATCCTCTGCTTCCGCTTCATATTCGATGAAACAGTGATCGAGCGTCAATTGGTGATTGAAATCTTGCCGCCCAACAATCCTTTGCCGGATCGGAAGACCTGTTTCGGGGTGCTTCCAAGTATACCATTGCCCTTGGATCTCAATTGGCGCTTCCACTAAATCGCGCAGGCCGGCCAGCCGAATATCCAAGAGAAACTTGCCGCCAGGCGCGAGGTGGGCATAGATATTTTGTAAAGTCTTGATCTGGGCTGCTTGGGTAGTCAACATGAGGAATGTGTTTGTTGGGATGGTGATGGCGGCGAACTGCTGATCATACCGGAACGATTGGAAATCCTGCACAGAAATACGCTGCTCAATATCTGCCACACCCTGCTCTTTGGCCTTGCGTGTCAGTGTCGCCAACATTGAGCGCGAAATGTCAAACCCGTGCATATCATGCCCGGCGGCGAGCAAGGGCAGCAAAAAGATCCCCGTTCCACAGGCGCATTCAAGCACGGGGCCGCTCACGTCCTGGAGATTGGCCTGATAAAAGTGCATATTATTGTCAACGATCTCTTGCAGATTTTCCATCATCTGATCGTAGATGTAACCCCACCATTTGCTTTCGTAATTAGGTTGCGACACTTTGGCCTCCCAATAAATTTCCTCTCAGGGTGGTTGTCATCGTCAGCATACAGACTGCACGCGATAACCTATACATACCGCTGAATAGCCTCGGTCAGCTTGCCTAAATAGGCTGGCCCGTCTACGGTGACGATGGCCAGGTAGGCATAAATACGCCAGAGCTCACGTCTTTCCGCAAAGCCCGGATCAATGGGCAGCTCTTCTTGATAACCCGCAAAAACGTCATCCGGCACGGGTTGGAAAACATCGATATAGGCCAGATCAATTTCTGGATGGCCATAGTAGGTGGCTGGATCGATCACCATCGCGCCCAATGCGGTGCTGATGAAGTTGTTTTGTTGCGAATCGCCATGCAGGAGGGATGGCACAATGGCTGGGCCGCACAACTCGGGCAGGCGCAAGATCAGTCGCTCCATCTGCCGAATGGTGCTCGTGGGCATCTGCCCAGCATCAATCGCCCCGATCAAACGTGGCCAAAGCCGCCGCTCTGCATAAAATGTCGGCCAATCGAGCAGCGGTCGATTATCTTGGTAAAATGGGCCAAAATAACCCTGCATTTCCAAACCGTAGCGATCCCCTTTTGTTTGATGGATGCGCGCCAGCGCTTGACCAATTTGGCGCCACTGGCGAGGACCGCGTTCCACTGCTTGCACGGCTTCTAGCACCATGAGGGTTCCGCCTTCCACCACAATATTGCCGATCTGCGTCGGCGTTGGCACCCCTGAACGCGCCGAGAGTAGCTGCAACCCAGCGAGTTCAAGTTCAAACTGTTCCAAGCCATTCGCCGCCTCACTGAGCTTAACAAAGACCGCGTATGCGCCATCGGTAAGAATCGCACACGGATGTGAGGCCAGATCGTTCATGTCCGTAGCCGCCTTTACGCGCCACTGCCGCCCCTGATAGGCTGAAACAAGCTCTTCCACCG
>JAPLGZ010000199.1 GCA_026389895.1 Chloroflexota bacterium
ACCGGCTTTCGCGTCCAGGTCACCTATCTCCCTGGCCCCATCACCCCCGCCACCGCCAACCAGTTGCGCTGGCAGGTCAACTGGCGCGCCACGCCCCTGCGCCATACCTACACCTTTGCGGGTCAACACATCGCCCAGCGCCAAGGCAAGACCCGATTTACAGGAAGACGTGCGACTTAGCCCCCTATTCCGCTAGGGCTCAACGATCAATAGGCCGACCATGCCCGCGGGTTCATGCCCAGGCATGGCGCATACAAACTTAAATTGACCCACTTTGGTTGGGGTAAACTCGAAGAGATGCGTTTGACCAGGCTTGACTTTAGATTCGTCTACAATCCCCTCAATTTTAAACGCATGATCAATCGACCCTTGATTAATGTAGGTCAGCTTCACGGGTTGATCGACTTTGGCGGTTAAGGTCTTTACATCAAATTTGATATCCTGGGCCAGAAGTTTGATTTCGAGCGGTGTTTGGGCTGGCGCATCCTTACCGCAAGCGGCCAATAGCAAGCCAGTTAAACAGAGTAGGCAGAGTATGATGCGTTTGATCGACATAGTTCGAGTTTCCTTATTACGCGGAGCCTTACCCCCAGCCACCGCGTTTGCTCTGCTCCCCGCTCCTGAACTCAGCCCTTTGATTCAAGAGTGGAGGGGCGCTCATGGGGCACTGGGGTGCTCCTATTTAATCAACAGACCGGTGACATAGAGCAGCAACATGCCAACCGTTACACCGGCAAAGATCGTCAACGGCATCGGTCGTTTGGCGGCGTCGCGCTGGATCAGTTTGCCAATTTCGTAGACGACTTCAAAGACTGCCCCGGCCCCAATGGC
Source organism: Chloroflexota bacterium (assembly GCA_026389895.1). Taxonomy (GTDB): domain Bacteria; phylum Chloroflexota; class Anaerolineae; order Caldilineales; family Caldilineaceae; genus JAPLGZ01. The sequence continues at coordinate 832 of JAPLGZ010000199.1, forward strand.
CAGAAAGAGCACAGCCAACGGTTGCGAATAGGTGAGTCCGCCCACCCATGCGCCCACAACGGCTGGAACGCCGCCGATCAGCCCCATCCACGCCAGGCTGGATAGGGTAGGTCTGTCGCGCAAAACGGGGGCAATAATGCCTAAGCCTTCTGTAATATTCTGCAAAATAAAGCCGATCACCAGAAAAGTGCCAAGTGTGGCCGCGCCGACACTATACGCTGCCCCAATCGCCAGCCCTTCGCCCAAATTATGCAGGCCGATGCCTGTCGCAATCATATAGGCAACCGTTAAACGTTGGTCGGCTTCGCTGCGCCCCACACTGACTTGACGCCGCGCAATGGCGTCGAGCAGCATAAACGTGACGACAACGCCCAGCCCGATCAGCCCCACCCCTTGGAAGGGACCACCCAAGCCAATGGATGTTTCCAACGCTTCGTTGACGGCGTCAATCCCCAGGTAGATCAGCAGGCCAGCCGTGATCGCCATTAAGAACATCATCCAGCGCGGTCCCAGGCGACGCAAAGCGGGGAACCAAAATAGTCCTAGAAAGACCGGCAGCACCCCTACATAGAGCCCAATCAAGGTGAAGCTAAGGAGGGTTGATCGGTCGGCCACTTTGGTTTCGGATGCAACGTCAATGGCCGTAGTAAAGGCCACGGAATTCGAGGAAAAGATCGCGACCTCATACGCCTCGCTCTGCACCCACGGATAAGGCACCTTGATCACGGCGCGGCCTAGGCGCGGCACGGTATGGCCAGGGTCGATGGTGTAACGCACGATGCCATCGTTGATGTTGATCTGGGCGATGTTGATCTCTTGCGGGCTGGTGTTACGGATCCGAAATTCAATGACGCCCGGTTGCAAAATCGTCCGTTCAAAGGATAGGCTTTCGATCGGCGCGGCCGATTGGACGTTCAAGCCCGCGCCGCTGGTGTACAGAAAAAGCCCAATCACGCCAGCCAACAATAAGACAGGCAGAATGAGCAGCGCTAAGGTGCTGAGCGGATTCGGTTTTGTGGTCGTTGTCGTTGTCGTCATCGTCTATGCCTCCACCAAAAAGTTGCCTGTCCAGCCCAGTTCGGCAAACTCGGTCTTATGGGCATGGAACATATATTTGCCAGGATATTTATAGCGAAATTCCAACATCCCGCGCTGCGCTTGCATCTGGGCGATCATGTCGGTGAATTCGCTGGGGGTCAGACTGGTGCCGGTCGGATAATAATGAAACAGATTGGCGTGCAGATGAAAGGAGTTGATCGGGTCGAATTCCAGGACATTGACGAGAAAGACGCGCACGAGCGCGTTTACCTTGATTTTGATCGGGTGAATATCATAGTGAAAGGGGATGGTATTGACGGCATATAGATCGTTGGCTAAATCAAAATCCAGGTCGAAGCCGTTCATCACCATCACCAGTTCATGTTCGGCTGGCGGCCAACCTTGTGGCGGATCGATGATAAAAGCACCGTACAAACCTTTGGCAATGTGCTGAGCCAATGGCATCACGTGACAGTGATAAAGATGCACACCGAACGGTTCAGCATCAAATTCATAGACGAATGTGCCACCGGGCGGCACGGGTTCAAAGACGCCGTCCATGCCCGCAGGATGGATGCCATGAAAATGAATGCTGTGCGGATGGCCGGTGCCGTTGACAAAGTTGATGCGAATGCGGTCACCTTCACGGGCGCGGATGGTTGGGCCGGGGATGCGCCCGTTATAGGTCCAGGCTGCATACATGATGCCTGGCGCCACTTCAATGTCTTTGGTGCCCGCCACAAAATCGTATTCATGCAACGTCTGGCCACTTGGCAAAGTGCTCACTTTGCCATAATCAAAGTCCGTCAGAATATCGGTGGGGTTGAAGCCATTGGCCGCATGATCGACTTCGCCAACAGTGCCGGGCATAAACATGGTCTGTTCGTTATGCGGATGGGTCGCCGTTTGCTCTTGCGAGCTCACCGGTGCAGGCGTTTGCAGCACAGCGGCGCCTGCCAGCCCGAGTGCACTCAGCGTCCCAGCCCTGAAGAGGGTGCGCCGCGTAAGGGATGTAGTCATCGTCATCTCCTTTTTGATATTTTTAGGTTAAGCTAAATTATTTGTATCTTATAATAAATAATTTATCTTGTCAATATAAATTTTTTCTTAATATCATACTAAACAAAATACTTATTATAATTATAGGTGGATGGCCAATATCTCACGCAGTAGAGACAAATACCTGGACGCCAAGGCGTCAAATTTTTAATTGGTACCCCGTTTTTACCAACGGATGCCTGCTTGACATTTAACCGCGTTAATGGTATAATTTAGCTTCGACTAAAAAATAAATTTCTTCTTCAGAATAAAGATATTAGTAAAGGAAGGCAAACTATGGCGGTAAAAGGGCATACGCCCATCGAGTTGAATCCGATCGAGAGTCATAATGACGAGTGGTGGCGACTCAAACGCATCACACGCAGTCTCCCAGAATCTTATGCCAGTATCCATGTGCCACATACTGGCGCGCTCTGGCGCAAAATGTTGGCCTTTGCCGGCCCCGGCTTGATGGTCGCGGTTGGTTATATGGACCCAGGCAATTGGGCAACCGATTTGGCTGGTGGTGCGCAATTCGGTTATTTGCTATTATCCGTTATTCTGATCTCCAACTTCATGGCTATTTTATTGCAACATTTATCGCTGAAGTTGGGCATCGTCACCGGGCGTGATTTGGCGCAGGCGTGTCGAGATCACTACTCGCGGCCCGTCTCTTTTATCTTGTGGATTCTATGCGAAATTGCCATTGCCGCCTGCGATCTGGCGGAAGTGATCGGGGCGGCGATTGCGCTGAACTTGCTGTTCGGCCTACCACTGACGATTGGCGTATTGATCACCGCCGTCGATGTCCTAATTATCCTGTTCCTGCAACATCGGGGCTTCCGAGCCATTGAGGCGATGGTCGCGGGCTTGATTGTCGTGATTGGGATCTGTTTTGGCTATGAGATGATTGTCTCACAGCCCGCCTGGCATTCGATCTTAGGTGGCTTAGTGCCATCCGCACAGATCGTCTTCAACCCCAGCGCGCTCTATATTGCGATTGGCATCCTGGGTGCGACGGTTATGCCCCATAATCTCTATCTGCACTCGAGTATTGTCCAAACGCGTGCGATTCAGCAGACGCCCGAAGGCAAAGGCTCAGCGATCAAATTTGCCACCATTGATTCAACCGTCTCTTTGTTGCTCGCCTTTTTTATCAATGCCGCAATCCTGATTCTGGCCGCTGCGACATTTCATGGCACGGAACATTCAACGGTTGCCGACATTAGTGATGCCTACAAACTATTAACACCGCTGCTTGGTGCGCCACTGGCGAGCGCTATGTTTGCCATCGCCCTCTTGGCTTCTGGCCAAAATTCAACGTTGACCGGCACAATTGCTGGCCAGATCGTGATGGAAGGCTTTCTGGATATCCATTTGGCGCCCTGGTTGCGCCGCCTGATCACACGCGGCATTGCCATTGTGCCCGCCGTGATTGTCACTTGGTATTATGGCGAGCGTGGCACTGGGCAATTGCTCATTCTGAGCCAGGTGATCCTCTCCTTGCAACTGAGCTTTGCGGTTGTGCCGCTGGTGATGTTCACCAGTGACAAGCTAAAAATGGGCCGCTTTGTCAACAAGCGCTGGCTGACTTATCTGGCCTGGATCGTAACGGTGATCATTGTCGGGTTAAATAGCTATTTGCTGGTACAAACTTTTGCGGACTGGCTGTAGGGAAATCTTATCAACAATATTCGCCCGCCAAGGCGCAAAGAAAAAACAGAGCAGCGTATAGACTTTGCGACCTTTGCGGGCGTAACTCCGGATGTGAACAGAGTGAGAATTATTATCGGTGTGCCGCGAGCACACCTTTGACTTTTATAGAGGAGAAAGTTTTAATTGGCATAGCGAAGAAGGCGTTCGTCTATGGCTGGTGGAGAGTAACAAAATGACTGAACAAAAGATTAGTGAGCAAAGTTTCGTTGTAACAGGGATGGATTGCGCCGATTGTGCCCGCAGTATTGAAAAGGGTGTCGGCAAATTGAGCGGTGTCCAAACGTGTAGCATCAACTTTACCGCTGGCAAACTGCACGTCGCTGGCGATGTGCCGCGCGCGATTATCGTGGCGCGGGTTAACGAGCTTGGCTATGGCGTACAGGCGGATGTCGAAAACACGAAGCTGGCCGCGCAGGCGCCGTTGCCCAGGGCAGGCCTACCCGGTTTCATCCAATTTTTGCTTCAACGCCGCGATACAACGCTTGCGCTCATCGGCCTGATCTTCATCTTGCCGGGTCTGCTCTTCCATGAACTCCTGCCGGTGTTAGGGGCGAATAATCCGCTCTGGAATCTCACATCGATGATCGCTTTGGCCGTGGCGGGCTATCCCGTGGTGCGGAGCGCCTTGCGCACCTTGCGCATTAACCATGAAATTTCGATCAACTTGTTAATGACCATTGCGGCGATTGGCGCAATTTTGATTGGCGCGTATACCGAGGCTGGGCTGGTTATGGTGCTCTTTGCCATTGGCGAAGCATTGGAAGGCTACACCATGCAACGCACGCGCGACTCGATCCGCAGCATGGTCGAAATTGCGCCCAACGAGGCAACGGTCTTGCGGCCTTGCCTCGATTGTCAGGCCCATCTTGGCAAAGAAGGGTACACAGGCGGCCCCTGCCCCTTTTGTGGGATCGAGGAACAGCGCATCGCCGTTACTGATCTGGTGGTAGGCGATACGATTGTCGTCAAGCCAGGGGAGCGAATCGCCATGGATGGGCGGGTCTTGAAGGGCATGTCAGCCGTCAATCAGGCCCCCATTACAGGGGAGAGCATTCCTGTTGAAAAACAGCCCGATGCACCGATCTTTGCCGGGAGCATCAACGGCGAAGGGGTCCTGGAAATTGAAGTGACCAAGTTGGCCGCCGATAATACGGTGAGCCGGATGATCAAGATGGTGGAAGCTGCGCAAGAGCGCCGTGCGCCCGTGCAACGGTTCGTCGACCAATTTGCCCAATATTATACCCCGGCTGTCGTGGCGATCGCGCTGCTGGTGGCGTTGATCCCGCCCCTGTTTTTCCATGCCCCGTTTTGGAATCCCGACGCCACCACACAAGGTTGGCTCTATCGGGCCTTAGCCTTATTGGTCGTCGCCTGCCCTTGTGCACTAGTGATCAGCACCCCAGTTAGCCTGGTCAGCGCCATTGGCAATGCGGCGCGTAATGGCATCCTCTTCAAAGGTGGCATGGTGCTTGAGGCTTTGAGCAAAATTAAAGTATTTGCCTTTGACAAAACGGGTACGCTCACCGCCGGGAATCCCAGCGTGATCAAAGTGCGTTCCGTCAATTGCCTGCCCGAAGATCTCGGCTGCAAAAATTGCGATGATCTGCTGGCCCTGACGAGTGCGGTCGAGCGGCGCAGTGAACACCCCTTAGCACGCGCTGTGGTCCGCGCCGCCGACAGACGCGGCGTCCAGGGCAACTATCCGGCGGCGCAGGATGTGACAGCGCTGATGGGCAAAGGGGTAAGCGGTCAGGTAAACGGCCGCGATATTCTGATTGGGAGCCATGCTTATTTTGATAGCAACGTACCCCATCAGAACAATCAGTGTGTTGAGATCGATGCAGCATCAGCCCAAGGATACACATCGATGCTGGTCAGCGCTGATCAACAATATCTGGGCTATATCACGGTCGCCGACCAGGTGCGTGAAAGCAGCCAGACCGCGCTCAAAGCGCTAAAGGCAGCGGGCATCGAGACGTTGGTCATGTTGACCGGTGACAATCGCGCCACGGCTCAGACGATTGCCGACGCGGTGGGCGTCACCGATATCCGCGCCGATTTGTTGCCAGAAAACAAGGTAACGGCCGTCAATGAATTATTGCAGCAATATCAGGCTGTAGCCATGGTAGGCGACGGGGTGAACGATGCACCAGCTTTAGCCACCGCGACCGTGGGCATCGCGATGGGCGCCGGCACCGCACAGGCGCTCGAAACCGCCGACATCACGCTGATGGGTGACGACTTACGCCAATTACCTTTTGCGCTCCAATTAAGTCGCGCGGCGATGAAGGTCATTCGCCAAAACATTGCGTTTGCGATTGGGATCAAACTAATTTTTTTGGTGATCGTTCTACTGGGCTTCGGCTCACTATGGATGGCCGTCCTGGCCGATGTGGGGGCTTCACTCCTCGTAACACTGCATGGGATGCGCTTACTACACTGGCGAGGAGCGCAGTAAAGGACCTTTCATTCATCAAGCAATCAACAATTTGCCGAAAGGAAACGATACGCATGGAAGCCTGGAACCAAACCTGGAACACAGAAGCAGGCCGTCAGAAATGGCTCCAACCGGATGCCTTCGTGGTCGGCTTGATCCCGCGGCTCCAAGCAGCAGGTGTAGAGACGGTGCTTGATCTGGGGTTTGGTGTGGGTCGCCATGCGATCTTACTCGCTGAGCACGGTTTTGATGTTTATGGCATCGACGCCAGCGAAAATGGGCGGGCCTATGCCGCGAATTGGGCCAAACAAACGGGGCAGACGCTGCATCTAACCACGGGCGACATGGCGCATCTACCCTATGCCGAGCATTTTTTCGATCTGATCCTCACCTGGAATGTCATCTATCACGGCTTGAGTACTGATATCACCACCACAATGGCCGAGATCAAGCGCCGCCTAAAACCTGGCGGCTACCTGCTCTGCACCTTGCTATCGACACGCCACTATCGCTTTGGCCTGGGCAACGAGATCGAGCCAAAGACCTTTGTGATTCCCGGTGATGAGGAGACAAATTTCCCCCATCATTATTTTGACCAGGCGGAGATCAGCCGCTATCTACCAGACACGGATTTCCGCATGCTGGTCTGTGAAGATGTACAACAATCCGACCCGAACAGCTATCACTGGCAAATCCTGGCACAGCGAATTTAATCCTTGAGCAGTTCGTCGTCGCCAATCGAGAGATTCGGTTCGGCATCACGCCCATTTTCCCACATGAGTGATACCCACCAGACCGACCACACGCCAATAAAAAAATCAGCCGGCGTAAAGGTCATTTTGGAATCCGGTGGCGGCGTCGCTTTCTCGGGGCTGTACTTGACGGGCCAGCCCCATACTGTATCAGTGTAGGGTTGGCCGTTCTGGTGCAGTATAGCGGCGAATTTACGCACATCATCAATCTCTGGGATCGCAATTGGTACGATGATCTGCTCGCGATCTACTTCCTCAATTGAGGGATTAACTCTTACTCTTGCAATCATCTTTTAGCCTTTGCTTTATTCCATTCAAGCATGAGCTTGGTCTGATTTTTACGTAACATCTTTGGGCCGACCACTCTTAGGTCGGTTCAACGACACAATCGTTCCCCTTCATTGCAGATAAACATCCAAGTTCATTAATGTCTAAGGTATTATATGCTGTCAAGCACCAAAACTCATTGGACGCATTTAAGGATGCGTGCGGCACATATCCGAATGCGAGGATTATTATTTCTAAATCTTTGTTTGTGAAACAATGCACATCTGGCTTGTAATCATTAGGAAGTTATGGTACACTTAGCTGTTGTTTATCGATAGAAGGGCTGAGAGTGCGACTTGGCTCATCATTTTTTCTCTCTGTTGCGGTTAACAACAATTGTCAATGTTGACAACAGAGAATTAGCCAAGGAAACTTTCAGTGAATTTCGAATCTTTTAATTTACATCCTCAAATTTTTGCCGGTGTACGAGCGCAATCGTACACCACGCCTACCCCCATTCAGGTGCAAACCATTCCGCCCGGCCTTGAAGGTCGGGATATTCTTGGATTGGCCCAGACCGGCACGGGCAAGACCGCCGCTTTTGTCTTGCCAATCTTACAACGTCTGATGAATGGACCGCGCGGTCGGATTCGCGCCTTGATCGTTGCCCCGACTCGTGAACTGGCCGAACAGATTCACGAAACCATTGTGATGCTCGGCAAAAAAACCGGCCTACGCAGTGTAACAGTCTATGGCGGCGTTGGGATTGTCCCACAGATCCGCGCCCTGCGTGGTCAAACCGAAATTGTGATTGCTTGCCCCGGGCGTTTGCTCGACCATATTGGGCAGGGCACCATTGATCTGAAGGCGATCGAAGTGCTCGTCCTCGATGAAGCGGATCGCATGTTTGACATGGGCTTCCTGCCCGATGTACGGCGTATCTTGCGCCATTTGCCCGCGCAACGCCAGACGATGCTCTTTTCGGCCACGATGCCAGAAGATATTCGTCAATTGGCGGGTGAAGTGCTTAACGACCCGGTGACGGCGGAGATCAATTTTGAAGGACCGCCCAAGACCGTTTCGCATGCGCTTTATCCGGTGCAGTCCGCGCGGAAGACCGATATGCTGATGCAATTGCTAAAGCAAACCGATACCGAATCCGTGCTCATTTTCACCCGCACCAAACACCGTGCCAAGAAATTGGCGGATCATTTGCATGCCGCTGGCTACAAATCAGTGGCTTTGCAGGGTAACATGGCCCAGAATGCCCGCCAGGCAGCGATGAATGGTTTCCGTAACGGCATCTACAAGATTATGGTGGCGACAGACATTGCCGCGCGTGGCATCGACGTATCGCAGATTTCACATGTGATCAACTACGATATCCCGGATACAGCAGATGCCTATACCCACCGCATTGGCCGCACAGGACGCGCCGCCAAGACTGGTGATGCTTATACACTGGTGTCACAAGAAGATGCCGAGATGGTGCGTGAGATCGAACGTGCGCTTGGCACGAAGATCGAACGGCGCACGGTAGCTGGCTTTGAGGCAATCAGTGTTGAGATGCCCACCAGCAACTTCAACCGCCGACCGACCTCACGCAACTCGTCACAACCGTCTCGCCAACAGTCCCAGCGCCCATCATCGCAGCGCGGCGGATATCAGTCCAATTACAAGCCGGCCCATTCGCCACAACAGCCCGTCGCAGCCAAAGCGGAATCACAGCCCGCCCAACAAGCCGCGCCACGGCCCGTTGCCCAGGAAAAGACGCAACCGAATGGTTCGTATTTTACCGCCGCTCGTAAGTTACGCCAAGCCCAACGGGCTCGGCGCCGCCCAGGCAGCGATGCGTAAAATAGGCTGAAGCCAGCCCGTGGCCCGATTCAGAAAGTAAGCGACTATAATTTAAACGACGGATAACAAATCCCTTATCAGGTCTGTTATCCGTCGTTTGTTACCAAGTATTTGTTCAACAATTTTCAGCCAACTTCGCTCAACAGCAAGGAGAGTTCATCATGTTAGATTTTAGCCGCGTTTGGAGCAAAGAGATGACGATGGCAGAGCTTGCCGCCAGTCTAACCCCCAGCGATCTGCGCAAACTAACCGACGAAATGATCGATGCGCAATTGAAGCTGATTGCCGATTGCGTGGATGCCGATGTCACCTTCGCGGCCGAAGATCCGGGCGCCAATGACACCTTTGCCAGTAACCAGGCCGAGACCAACATTGCCTGGACCTTGGGGCATGTGATCGTCCATGCAACGGCGTCTTCAGAAGTATCGGCTGCACTGGCCGCCGAATTGGCACGCGGGGTGGAATATCATGGGCGTTCGCGTTCGGAAGTGCCGTGGGAGACCGTGACCACAATTGCCGAATGCCGTGA